>JAEDFO010000005.1 GCA_016292745.1 Muribaculaceae bacterium
AGATTCATGAATGAGCGGAAATGGTCCTGAAGCCTATTGTATTTCGAGTTACCCGATTCATCGCCATAGCGGTCAATCATGTCGGCAACAAAGCACAGCAGGCATCGCACCTGGCACAAGGCTTGCTCGTTGCGATACACTCCACTGGCATTACGATAAATGATGTCAAGGTTATCTACAATATTGGTGATATAACGCAGTTGCATGGTGTTTACCACCTGCGACCCACGCAAATTCGACACCCGATGGCTGTGCAACGCCTCGAGCACACGCAATTCCATACGCACTATGGCCGAGCTTATCATCACATTGTCAAGCTTAAGCAACCGAGCTTCGAAATCGTCACTCACTCGCTTGAACTCTACCACCTCACCCGGGAAAAACATACACGACATTTCTTTCGTAAGCTGGAAATGCTCAAGATTTATATCAATATCTACACTTCCGTGCAATACGAACATAAACGTTATCACCGTCGATTTCATCGATTGATTCCGGAAATCATCGGCATCATATCTGTCTATCTCGAAATGCTCGTCACTCTTTATCTCTAATATGCTCATAATATTAATTTCAGCATTTTTCAGAACTACGGTTCAAAGATAAAGAGAATTATCTGATTTAGGTACTTAATTTCCCATATTAAACACTTTGTGGCGAAAAATATACCACAAATGCCAACATTTTGGCTAATTTCAGCCGAGAAAAAGCAATTTAATCAACGATCGACGAATGCCTTGTTCATCCATTTCCTTGAGTTCCATCGACGGACAAATATTATGCCACGTATATTCTCGTCCAGCACAAAGGCCACCCACATGCCCACTATGCCAAACATCAGCGACACACCAAGCACATAGCCAATGCCTACTGCCACAAGCCACTGCACAATCACACCAACGTAGAACGGATAATACACATCGCCAGCCGAACGTAGTGCAGCAGTGGCATAGATATTTATCGGACGGCCCACCTCAAGCAGTACGTCAACCCACAGAATGGTGCATGCCAGGTTTATAACAATTGTGTTGTCGGTGAGCAACGGCACCACAAACGGTCCGGATATCGCCAATATGAGCGAGAACAGCAATGTGAAGCCCACTGCCTTCTTCATCACATATTTTCCGCACAGATATGCCGCATGGTTGCGCCCTGCACCCACGAGCCGCCCGATGCAGATAGCACCACCCTGCGCTATTGATATGCAGAACAGATACACAAACATTATCATGTTGACGCAATATGAGCGCGTAACAAGCGCATCCACTCCTATCATATTTATAAAATAGGTGATGACAATCTGCGATGCATCGTACGATGCATTCTCTCCGGCCGATGGCAATCCTATGCGTAGCAGCTTGCCAAGCTCTCGCCATGGGAAGGGGCGGAACAGGCGAAGCGGAAACGACTGGATAAGATATTTGTGGACAAAAATCCACATCATCAGCATCGACACACCTCGGCAAAGCGACGTCGATATGGCAGCTCCTTCAACTCCCAGGGCAGGCATGCCTAACCGGCCGAAGATAAGCGAGTAGTTGCCCACAATGTTCAGAATATTCACAACGAGCGACACCAGCATAGGATACACCGCCTTGTCGGCGCTGCGCAACGCCGCCGACAACGTCATGGATATAGCCTGGAAAAATGCGAAAGCACCCACAATCTTCAAATAGGCGCTTCCCTCCTGCATAAGTTCGCCCTCGAGGCCCATCCAGCCAAGCACCATGCGGTCGCCAAAATGAAGGAAAGCACTCAGGAATATTCCGATAAGCAGATTCACAAACAATGCCACACCTACCACCGTGGCCAGCTTGTCGGTCTGCCGTGCTCCGATATACTGCGAACACAGCACCGACGTACCGATGTTCACCACTTGAAATATCAGGAACACAAACATCACTATCTGGTTAACTACACCGACAGCAGCCACACTCACATCATTGTAACGCGACAGCATGAACGTATCCACAGCGCCAAGCATCATCACAAGTAGGACCTCAATGAATATTGGCACAGCCAGACGTGCCAAGCTGCCTCGCAAGTCTGTCATATCGTCGGTGTGGCCTGTGCGGAAAATATCACGAATTGAAGAAAACGATAAACCCAACATATTATTAGCCTAAAACAATCTTGAATTTCGCTGCAAAATTACTATTTTTATCAATAAATTAATGTTTACAACGATAAATTCGTATGCATTACCAATATTATTACGATTCTCCAATCGGGACGTTTACCATAGAGAGCAATGGCACACACATTACTCGCATATACAGGGCCGAAGGCGCAACGCAATCGGACGATATCGGCAATTGTCAACCCATCGTAATGGCTGTGGAATGGCTAAACCGCTACTTCTCCGGCTCCAACCCTGGTCCTGTTCCACCTCTGATGCCATCAGGGAGTGAGTTTGCCTTGAACGTATACTATGCAGCATTATCAATCGGGTATTCCCACACAGCAACGTATGCCCATATAGCATCGCTGATAGGCAGCCCAGGCGCAGCACGGGCAGTTGGCAGGGCATTAGGTGCTAACCCAATAATGATAATGATTCCTTGCCACCGTATTCTCGGCAGCGACGGCTCGCTCACAGGTTTTGCAGCCGGGCTCGAGGTTAAGCGTGCACTGCTTGGCCTTGAATCGGGGCAAAGAGTGTTACCACGGCTCTAATCCTCCTCGATAATCTGCTCCGGCTCCCATATGGTGTTCATTATGTCGAGAGCAATGGAATTTCCTTCCTCGGCAGCTGTGGCAAGCAAATCGTAATATAGGTCCATATCGTCGACAAACAGAGTAGGGTCGTTGTTTGTGGCTGCCATTTCAAGCCATTGCCATGCAAGGTCGCATTGCGGAGCCAGACATCCTTTTTCAATACCCTCAAGCAGAATGGCCTTGAAATGCGACATTCGGGTTATCACAAATGTCGACCAGTCGTTTGAAGCATCGAGGAGTGCTTTCATAGGATACATCTCCACATCTCCCTCATTGCTTATCATATGATTTACCACATCGAGCGCCGCTTGTTCGACCTCGGTGCAGTCGAGTTTACGCCACCCGCTGTTCAGCCTATGTGCGTCACTCACTTTCAGCACTATATCGGTGGCGCGGCGATAGCTGGTGAGCGGGCGATATTCGAATGTCATGGACAGCATGTCGACGCTCAGCATCGGATTGTTGCACATCTCGGGCTCTGTGGTCACCGATTCGCCCAGTTTCAGTGTATACTCTTTACCGGCCCAGGCAAGAACAATATGTTGCGTGGAGCAACTCAGTATCATCACCTTGCCACAGCTCTCATCGGCGCCATCGAGGGCTTTCTGCGCGGATAGCCGCGAATAGGGCACGAAAAGAGTGTTCTCGTAGTGTCCACCCACACTCATGTCGCGTGTGGTGTGGGCTGCTGTAATCATAAGTTCACATGGGTCATCAGCAGGGATATAATCTATCACGAGTTTCGGCCGTGGTTGTGATTCCTCGAGCCAACGGCAATAATCGGCTATGTGCCCGACCGAGTCCTCAAGCATTTCGTGCACATCAGCAGCGTCAACCATGCGGTCGGCGTACAGTTCCCGGATATTTTTCAGTTCAGCCGTCAATTTGACGAGCGTAGCATCGTCGCTTGCCACACCACATTCTCGGGCATAGTGTCGCAGCTGGCTTTCTGCCATATTTAGCAAAAACGCCCAGTCGTTCAGTTCCGAATCAGGTTCTTCCATTATTCTACGGATGGCACTGAACACATCGGCCACAATGGTGCTGTCGGTCGACATTTCGCGGCCGCCTATCGTGTAAATAAAGTCCTTGGCTGAATTGTAAGCATCGTCCGTCATAGCTGATAATCAATTACACTGGTTTCAATTCACAAAGATATCAAAATCGGGGAATCCGCAAAAAAAGGAGGCATGCCAAATTAATGACACACCTCCGGCAAAACACACATAATCAATAATCGGTTACGATTATTTCATTTCTTCATTACAGTTTCAGAAGTTCACGCATCTTCAGATAAGCCTGCTCAAGGCCTTCGGCATCCTTGCCACCGGCTTGTGCAAAGTGGGCTTGGCCACCGCCACCGCCCTTGATGCATTTGGCTGCCTCGCGAACCACAGCCGATGCGTTGAGTCCGCTCTTCACCAAATTCTCGCTCAACATGATTGTAAGCATTGGTTTGTCGCCTTCACGTGTGGCAGCCAGGAAGATGGTATCGTTCTTGGCATCTGCCTTTACTGCAAACGCCACACCCTTAACCACATCGGCAAGCATAATGCCTCGGCAAGATATTACATCAACTCCGTTAATGGTTTCCTTATGGTCGGTAACGTAGTTCTTTACGGTCTTTATACGTTCCTGAAGGAATTCCTCAGCTTGACGGCGCAGGTCGGCATTCTCAAGTATCGACTTCTGGAGAGCGCTGATAACGTTAGGTGCATTGTTAAGCATCTGGCTCACCTGCTTCAATGTGTTCTGAAGTTCATCGATGGCCTTCTCGACACGTTCTCCGGTAATGGCCTCGATACGGCGGATACCGGCAGCGATGCTACTTTCGGAAACGATACGAATCATACCGATATTACCGGTGTTTGGCACATGCGTACCACCACACAATTCTATTGAGTCGCCAAACTTGATTACACGCACCTCATCGCCATACTTCTCGCCGAACAGAGCCATTGCTCCAAGAGCTTTTGCCTCGGCTATCGGCATATTGCGACGTTCGTCGAGGGCAATAGCCTCGCGAACCTTCTTGTTGGCCAGATGCTCTACCTTCGAGATTTCTTCGGGTGTCATCTTCTGGAAGTGAGAGAAGTCGAAACGGAGCACATCGGCCGACACATACGAACCTTTCTGCTCAACGTGTGTGCCAAGCACCTCACGAAGGGCTTCATGCAGCAGGTGAGTGGCCGAGTGGTTGCAGGCAATAGCCTTGCGAGCCTCAACATCGATTGCAGCATGGAATTCGGCAGTCACATCAGCAGGAAGTTTCTTGCTCAGATGTACGGCAAGATTGTTTTCGCGCTTGGTATCGTAAATCTCAATGGTTTCGGCATCCGACTTAAGCACGCCCTTGTCGCCAACCTGACCACCCATCTCGGCATAGAACGGAGTGCGCGACAGCACTATCTGATAGTATGATTTGTCTTTTTGCTTAACCTTACGATAGCGAAGGATTTCAGTGTCGACGTCAAACAGATCGTAGCCAACAAATTCAGGCTCGCCCTCACGCACTGTCACCCAGTCGCCGGTTTCCACAGCAGCGGCATTGCGTGCACGCTCCTTTTGCTTAGCCATCTCGGCGTTGAACTCGTCGATATCGACATCCATATTGTTCTCCTTGAGAATAAGTTCGGTAAGGTCGAGCGGGAAGCCGTAGGTATCATAAAGGGTGAAAGCATCTTTTCCACTGATACGGTTCTTGCCGGCGGCCTTGGCATCGGCAATTACCTTCTCAATAAGTTTCATGCCGGTTTCAAGTGTACGAAGGAACGATTCTTCCTCTTCCTTGATTACCTTCTCTATCAAGTTTTTCTGAGCAATGAGCTCGGGATAAGCCTCGCCCATCGATTCGTTGAGCGTATCGAGCAAGCGATACAGGAACGGGGTCTTCTGGCCGAGGAAAGTATAAGCATAGCGGACTGCACGGCGCAGAATACGGCGAATCACATATCCGGCCTTGGCATTCGACGGCAGCTGTGAGTCGGCAATAGAGAAGGCGATAGTGCGGATATGGTCGGCAATCACGCGCATTGCAATGTCAACCTGCTTGTCGTCGCCATACTTCTTGTCTGAGAGTTCTCCGATTTTTTTGATAAGCGGCTGGAACACGTCGGTGTCGTAGTTCGACTGCTTGCCCTGGAGAGCCATGCACAAGCGTTCGAATCCCATACCGGTATCGATAACCTTTGCTGGCAGTGGTTCAAGCGAGCCATCAGCCTTGCGGTTATATTGCATGAACACAAGGTTCCAAATCTCAATCACCTGAGGATGGCTTTCGTTTACGAGTTCGCGACCTGGCTTCTTGGCGCGCTCTTCGTCGCTTCTAAGGTCGATATGTATTTCAGAACAAGGGCCGCAAGGACCTACATCGCCCATTTCCCAGAAATTGTCGTGGCGATTGCCGTTGATGATATGGTCTTTAGGCAGAAATTGCTCCCAATATCCGGCAGCCTCGTTGTCGCGTTCCAAGCCTTCTGGCTCATAGCCTTCAAACACAGTGGCATACAGGCGCTCAGGGTCGAGGTGCAGAACATCCACAAGATATTCCCAAGCCCACGAGATGGCTTCCTTCTTGAAATAGTCGCCGAACGACCAGTTGCCGAGCATCTCGAACATTGTGTGGTGATATGTATCGAGGCCCACCTCCTCCAAGTCGTTGTGCTTGCCGCTCACACGCAGACACTTCTGCGAGTCGGCCACACGGCTATGCTTGCGGGGAGCATTGCCCAATATTATATCCTTAAATTGGTTCATTCCCGCATTGGTGAACATCAATGTGGGGTCATCTTTGATTACCATGGGTGCCGACGGCACTATCACATGGCCTTTACTACGAAAAAACTCTTTGTAAGATTCTCTGATTTCTTTTGCTGTAAGCATATTATTGCCTTATTTGGAAATTTTTCTGATTATTTGCTACTCTTAAACTAAAAGTTTAACTTTACACAAAACAATTTACAAAAGTAGTTGAAAGATATTATTTTTGCAAAAAAATACCATATCAAGGGCAGTGAGCAAGAAAATATATTATCATTACAACGAAGCCACCCAGATTTTCGAGCGTGTGTACCTCACGCTTAAGCAACGTATTGCAATCTTTGCCCGACAGCTCGGTGTGGGCTGCCTAATCGGCGTGCTGCTGTTCCTTGTGGTGTATTACGTTATCGATTTCCCTCGTGAAAAGCAACTTAAGATGCAAAACGACGAACTGCGAACGCAATATGAGATTCTGTCTTCGCGAATGAACCGCTCGCTTGATGTTCTTTCCGACATTCAGCAACGCGACGACAATTTCTATCGAGTGATGATGGAAACCGATAAGGTGCCTTCGGCCATACGTTATAGCGGGCTGGCTAACGAGGCACGGTACAACGAGCTGCGCAAGCTGTCGGATGCCGACCTGATTATCGGCGTCACCAAGAAAATCGACCGTATTGAACGAATGCTATACAGCCAGATTAAATCGTTCAACGAACTCACCGGACTGGCTTCGAGCCGAAAGGACCGCCTCGACCACATTCCCGCCATCCAGCCAATTTCACAAAAAGACATGAAGCAGATGGCTTCGGGCTACGGCTACCGACGCGACCCTGTTTACGGAATCAGCAAATTCCATGAAGGCCTCGACTTTGCCGCTAACACAGGAACTCCGGTATATGCCACCGGAAACGGCACCGTGACAGTGGCTAAATGGAACAGCGGTTACGGCAATTGCATCGACATTTCTCACGGATTCAACTACGTGAGCCGATATGCCCATCTCAGCAAGATGAATGTAAAGCCGGGGCAGACGGTGAAACGTGGCGATAAAATCGGCGAGGTGGGCAACACCGGTAAATCCACCGGGCCGCACCTCCACTACGAGGTCCGGTTCAAAGACGTTCCCCAAAACCCCATCAACTATTATTTCTACGACATAACTCCCGACCAGTACATAAAGCTCATACAACAAGCCGAAAATGCTGGTCACGTAATGGACTGATTATCATGGAAGATTTGACGAAAAACTACTACAAGATCGGCGAAGTGGCCGAGATTCTCGGCATTCCTGCTTCCACTCTGCGCTTCTGGGAAAAAGAATTCACTATCATCAAGCCCAAACGCAACTCGAAGAACACCCGCTTCTACACCCCCGAAGATGTGGAAACCATTAAAATGGTGTACTATCTGGTAAAGGAAAAAGGATTGAAACTCGATGCCGCTCAGCAGCAAATCAGGGTCAACCGTCATAATGTGTCGCAACGAAGCGAAGTTATCAACCGTCTGAAATCGGTGCGTAACCAGCTGCAGGATATGCTCGACGCCATCAACAAAATTCGTTGACAACCGCAAAATAATAACATCATTGTGAGTTATTCGTTTTAACTATTAATCCCCGCAACATGAAAGAATTCGAGAATCTCAACATAGCGATAGCCGGAACAGGATATGTAGGGCTCAGCATCGCAACTCTCCTTGCCCAACACCACAAAGTTACTGCAGTGGACGTGCTCAAGGATAAAGTCGACAAAATCAACAGCCACATATCCCCCATACAGGACGAATACATCGAGCGATACCTCCGCGAAAAGTCGTTGAATCTCAACGCCACTCTCGACGGACGACGAGCCTATGCCGACGCCGACTTTGTGGTTATTGCCGCACCAACAAACTACGACCCGGTGAAAAACTATTTCGACACTTCGCACGTTGAGGAGGTTATCGACATTGTGCTCGAGGTTAACCCCGACGCTGTAATGGTGATTAAAAGCACCATCCCCGTAGGCTACACCAACAGCCTATACCGCAAATATGCCCTGAAAGGTGCTTCGAAACTCAATCTGCTATTCTCGCCGGAATTTCTGCGCGAAAGCAAAGCGCTATACGATAACCTCTACCCTTCGCGAATTATTGTCGGCTGCCCTAAGCTCTCCGACAATCCCGAATCGGCCGACGACAATGCTGCCATCACAAGGCTAACCGACCTTAACGTACTCGAACAGGCTGCCAGAACCTTTGCCCGGCTGCTTCAGCAAGGCGCCGAAAAGACCGACATCCCCACCCTGTTCATGGGGTGCAAGGAAGCTGAAGCGGTGAAACTGTTTGCCAACACGTATCTGGCTCTACGTGTGAGCTACTTCAACGAGCTCGACACTTACGCCGAGATGAAAGGGCTCGATTCCAGGTCGATTATTGATGGAGTAGGCCTCGACCCGCGCATCGGCACTCATTACAACAATCCCTCGTTTGGCTACGGAGGATATTGCTTGCCAAAGGACACCAAGCAGCTGCTGGCCAACTACAAGGATATACCCGAAAACCTCATCGAGGCCATCGTGGAAAGCAACCGCACCCGAAAGGACTATATCGCCGACGCCGTACTGAGCATGGCCGGATACTACAACTACCGCTCCGACATTGGATTCGACGTGTCAAAGGAACGTAACTGCGTTATCGGTGTATACCGCCTGACGATGAAGAGCAACAGCGACAACTTCCGCCAATCGGCAATCCAGGGCATAATGAAACGTATAAAAGCAAAAGGGGCCGAGGTAATTATCTACGAGCCAACCCTTGAGGACGGTTCCACATTTTTCGGCAGCAAAGTGATTAACGACATCGCAAAATTCAAAGAGCAGAGCCAGGTGATTATTGCCAACCGCTACGATTCGTGCCTCGACGATGTGCAGCAGAAGGTGTATACACGCGACATCTTCCGTCGCGACTAACGCATCTGTTTGGGCAACTTTGCTCTTACCAGCTCGTAGGAATGCCTTACGAGTTCCTTTATCAGCGAATCAGGCACATCGCTGCTGAGAGCCACCTGATTCCAATGTTTCTTGTTGAAATGCCAGGCTGGAGCAACCCCTGCATACCGTTCCCGCAAGTCGATGGCTCGTTCTGGGTCGCACTTCATGCTCACCCACTCCGGTGCATCGAGCGGCAACAGCAGAAACATCTTCCCCTTCACCTTAAACACCAGCGATACATCGTCGAACGGAAAGGTTTCCTCAACATCGGCAAATGTGAGGCAATACTCTCGCAGAGTCTCAATATCCATACCTACCTTAGATTAACGATTATGGGGATACGGATGCCATTTTATCCATATCCCCATTATAATACAAAATGTCAACTTACGCCATAAGTTTCTCAATGCGGGCCTTGATATCGGCTTTCGATGCCGAGCCCACTTGACGGTCCTTCACTTCACCGTCACGGATATATACGATTGTCGGGATGGTGCAGATATCAAACTCGTTGGCTGTATCAACAGCATCCTCGATGTCGCATTTGCCAATGAGCACCTTACCCTCATACTCACCAGCAAGCTCCTCAATTATCGGAGCCACTCTACGGCATGGGCCACACCATTCTGCCCAGAAATCAATAACCACCGGCTGACCGGTCTCGATAAGTTCTTTAGTATTCTTGTCGGTAAATTCAAAAGCCATATTTTTTCGTGTTTAGTTGTTTTTTTCTTTTACAAAAGTAGTAAAATGTTTACACACATAAAAAATAAAATCGATTAAAAAGCAATATAACGTAAAAGTGGTTTCCCTGCCTTGGCTTAAGGGCCAAGAAACCAATTGTTTGGATTTACGGAATAACCTATATCGTTATTAATCAGCCAATAAGTTCTTTTGGCAATTGCGGCATAGCCCCATTCTGGGTGCACACATAGGCGCTTACTTTCACAGCCCTGTTGTGTGCCTCACGCATGGTTTTACCTGATAGAAGCGATGCCACAAACGTTCCGGTGAAGCTGTCGCCGGCTCCCACGGTATCGGCAACCTCTACTTTCGGTGTGTCGCAGAACGACTGTTCATCACGGGTGAACACATAACTGCCATTGATGCCGCAAGTGAGCACCACCATCTTGATGCCATACTCTGAATAGCGGCTGAGCAAGTCACGGCACTTTTCGGCCTCATCGGCCCCGCTGAGTCCAAGAAGTTCGGTTACTATAACCAGCTCATCGTCGTTTATCTTCAGGATGTCGCACATCTTCAGCGATTGCTCAATCACTTCACGAGTGTAGAAATGCTGGCGCAGGTTAATGTCGAATATCTTTAGGCAGTCGTCGGGAGTCGATTTCACAAACTCTACAATCGATTTATGACTCACCGGCGAGCGCTGGGCAAGCGACCCCCAACACACAGCCTGGGCATGTGCCGAAATTTGTTTCATACGTTCGGTAAGCACTATGTTATCCCATGCCACGCCTGTCTTGATTTCATAGCTTGGCACACCAGCGGCATCGAGAGTGACATCGACAGTACCGGTGGGATAATCCACTATGGCCATCTCATCTTCAAGGTGCTTTGCATCGAATTCGGCCATGGCATCGTGGCCGAGTTTGTCATCACCAAGAGCACTCACAGCAACGGCCGGGAATCCGAATTGTCCGGCATGAAAGGCAAAGTTTGCCGGCGCCCCTCCCAATTTAGCGCCTTCGGGGAGCACGTCCCACAGTGCCTCGCCAATACCTACAATGTAACGTTTCATTGCTTAATATTTTTAGTAAATAAGATAAGATATACCACACCAATAGCCATCACAGCCACAGCTCCAGCCTGTAGATGACATGCATCGGTAGCAAAGCCCATGAGCAACGGGAATATGGTGCCGCCAAACAGACCCATTATCATGAGTCCGCTCACCTCGTTTTTGCGGTCGGGGACCGAAATAAGTGCCTGTGAGAAAATAATGGAGAATACATTGCTGTTGCCGAATCCTACAAGTGCAATAGCCACATACAGAGCAATGGACAATGTGCCGACAAAGAGCAGCACCATCGAGGCTACCATCATAACTGCACTCACAGCAAAGAATATACGTGGCTTAACCACTCGCATTATCAACGAGCCGGTAAGGCATCCTGCCGTACGGAATATAAAATAAAGGCTCGTGGCAAATGCAGCTTCATTAAGTGTCCAACCAAGACGTTCCATCAGAATCTTCGGTGCCGTTGTATTAGTGCCGACATCGATACCAACGTGACATATGATGCCCAGAAAGCAAAGCAGCACTATTGGCCGGCTGAGAAGTTTTACACAATCGACAAACGACGAACTGCTGTCGCTTGGTTCCTCATCAACATGGGTAATGCCAAGAAGCACCGTAGAGAGCACACCAGCCACAAGGAATATCAAGAACAACACGCGCCAGCCAAGGCCAAATGTCGGAATAGCTGCCACAGCACCCCACAGCGCCAGATAAGGTGCCGAAAACGATGCTATTGCCTTTATGAACTGTCCAAACGTGAGTGTCGATGCCAGGTTGTCGCCCTTTATGATGGCCGAAACCAACGGATTGAGCGATGTCTGCATCAAGGCATTGCCTATGCCGAGCAACGAGAACGAAATGAGCATCACCGCAAACGTATCGCTGAAAAGAGGAAGCAGAAGCGACACCAACGTAATAAGCAGCGACAGCATCACTGTGGGCTTGCGGCCTATCTTGTTCATCAGCATTCCTGTGGGGACGCTGAAAATCAAGAACCAGAAGAATACGAGCGACGGAAGCAAATTGGCTATTGAATCGCTCAGGCCAAGGTCAGCCTTAACATAGTTGCTTGCTATACCCACCAGGTCGACGAAACCCATTGCGAAAAAGCACAGCATTACCGGAATAATGGCTAATTTGTTTTGTTTCATGGCTGTAAATGTGACAATAAAATATGTATTATGTTATTGGTTTATGCATTCACCTTAAATGTATATTCCAGTTCAGTAAGCATATCAATCAGGTTCCGAGTAATCGGTATGCGATACTCCGATTTCAGCTTCACATCGCGCCGCTTTTCGGGGTCGATAAGGCGGATTATCAAGTCGCCGCGATTTTCAGTGCTTTCGGTAAGCGATTGCTCAAGCAGATTGGTGAATCCTGAATTCACTTTGCTCAACGTCACGGATATCTCCACGTTATGCACAAGTTTGCCCTTCACCTCCTCGAGCATCTGCATGTTGGTGATGTTCAGGTCCACCCTGTCGGGCTTATATTTGTTTTGCTGATACCGGGCACACACATAAATCGGGGTTCCTACATTTCCGAACATTGCATATTTCAGGAAGTCTTGTCCAAACAACGTAAGTGTGCCCACACCGCTGTAATCCTCAATCTTCATCTTGGCATACTTAGACCCGTTCTTGGCATTCAGAATACTATATTCCACCACCAGGCCGGCAAATGTGATTTCGGTATCAAGCACATCCATCTTGTCCTGAAGCTCAGCTATTCGGGTATTACATCCGTAGTTCACCTCCATATAGTAAGGGTCGAGCGGATGCCCCGACAGGTACATACCCACCAGTTCACGCTCTCGTTCAAGGCGTTCAATATGGTTCCACCGCTCAGCCTTCGGAATTGGCGGATGCGCCACAGGAAGCATCTCGGCTGGGCCAAAGAGCGAGTTGGTGTTGCTGTTTTTGTCGTTCTGGAACCGTTGTCCGTATCGAATGAGCACTTCGGAGAACGATTCATCGCGCTGGTTCTTTGCAAAGAAGTCTTCGCGCTGTATATCGGAGAAGCAATCGAACGCACCCGACACTGCAAGCGATTCTATAGTCTTTCGGTTGCACGAACTCAGATTAATGCGTTCCACAAAATCGAAAATCGACTTGAACGGACCGTTGGCAGCACGTTCGTCGATGATAGCCTGCACCGAGTTCATGCCAACGCCCTTGATGCCGCCAAGGCCGAAACGCACATCGCCGTTCTTGTTTACACTGAACTCGGTGTACGATTCGTTTACGTCGGGACCCTTTACCGCAATCTTCATCGAGCGGCACTCGTCCATAAACTTGGTTATCTTCTCAATGTCGCTGATGTTGCGGCTCAGCACTGCTGCCATATACTCCGGCGGATAGTTGGCTTTCAAATATGCAGTCTGGAATGCCACCCAACTGTAGCAAGTAGCGTGGCTCTTGTTGAATGCATACGATGCGAATGCTTCCCAGTCGGTCCAGATTTTCTCAAGGACTTTCGGGTCGTGACCGCGTTCGGTTCCTCCATTGATAAACTTGGGCTTCAGCGATGCCAGCTTGTCGATAAGCTTCTTACCCATAGCCTTACGCAATCCGTCGCTCTCACCGCGAGTGAATCCTGCAAGCAGTCGCGACAGAAGCATCACCTGCTCCTGGTACACTGTAATGCCATAAGTATCCTTGAGATACTTCTCCATAATAGGAATATCGTAGGTAATGGGCTGGCGTCCTTGCTTTCGGGCAATGAAGTCGGGGATATATCCCATTGGCCCCGGACGATACAGGGCATTCATGGCTATAAGATCCTCGAAAGTGCTGGGTTGCAGCTCCTTGAGGTATTTTTGCATACCTGGTGACTCGAACTGGAACGTACCAGTGGTACGGCCTTCGCAATACAGCTGATAGGTCTTGCGGTCATTTATATCTATATTGTCGATATCAAGGTCAATGCCATGTGTCTGCTTTATGTTTTTCAGTGCCTCCTTTATAATCGAGAGAGTCTTGAGCCCGAGGAAGTCCATCTTGATAAGTCCGGTCGACTCAATCACACTGCCTTCATACTGGGTAACGAGCAGTTTATCGCCGTTCTTGTCGTAGGCAGTGCTCACCGGCACCCAGTCGGTGATATCGTCGCGCCCGATGATAACGCCGCAAGCGTGAACACCGGTGTTGCGGACATTCCCTTCAAGGGCCTCGGCATAGTGCATTGTGCTGCTCACATTAGGGTCGGCACTGTCGTATTCCTTCTTCACCTCTGGGAAGAACTTCACGCAGTTGGCAATAGTGATTTTTGCCGTCTTGCCGTTTGGCAATGTCGGCATATCGTTGGGTTTTGACGGTATGAGGCGTGCCAGGCGGTCGCTCACCGGCAACGGCAATTGCTGCACTCGCGCCACGTCCTTAATGGCCGATTTGGCAGCCATAGTGCCGTAGGTTATGATATGTGCCACCTTTTCAGCACCATATTTCTCGGTCACGTATTTCAGCACGTCGGCACGACCATCGTCATCGAAGTCGATATCGATATCTGGCAACGATATTCGGTCAGGGTTGAGGAAACGCTCAAACAGCAGGTCGTACTTTATCGGGTCGATCTGGGTGATTCCAAGGCAATATGCCACTGCCGAACCGGCCGCCGACCCACGGCCTGGCCCCACCGACACCCCGATTCGTCGTGCAGCACCAATAAAGTCCTGCACAATGAGGAAGTAGCCCGGGAATCCCATGTTCTTGATTGTGTCGAGTTCAAAATCGATTCGTTCCTTATGTTCTTCATCGAGCTCGCCCCAACGTTTCTTGGCGCCTTCATACACAAGATAACGCAAATAGTCGTTATTGTCGGTAAAGCCGTCTGGCAGAGGGAAATTAGGAAGAATCGGACCGTGTTCAATGGTATATGTCTCAACCTTCGACAGCACTTCGAGGGTGTTGGAGAGCGCTTCGGGAACGTCAGCAAATATGTCGTTCATCTCCTGCTGTGTCTTCATCCACTCCTGTTTCGAATAGAGCATTCTGTTTGGTTCATTCAGGGTACGGCCAGTCGACACACATATAAGACGGTCGTGGGCCTCGGCATCTTCCTCATTAACGAAATGCACATCATTGGTACACACCAACTTCACTCCTTCCTCGGCTGCAAGTTTTATGAGATGGTTGTTAACCTTCACCTGTAGCGGATACACATCGTGGTTGGCTCGCTCTACAGTTGCCTTGTGTCGCTGTAATTCCAGATAATAGTCCTCGCCCCATATTCCCTTAAACCAACGGATAACCTCGCGGGCCTCGTCCACTCTGTCCTCCTGAAGCAATCGAGGCACCTCACCGCCCAGACATGCCGAGCATATTATCAGGCCTTCATGATACTTCTCCAGATTTACCTTGTCGATTCGTGGGTGAGAATAGAATCCCTGGGTCCACGCCATCGACACCAATTTTATCAGGTTGTGATATCCCACACTGTTCTTGGCCAGAACCACAAGATGTCTTCCGGTGTCGCGCTTGCTGGTGTGCTCGGCCATTGTGGTTTCGCACACATACATCTCACAGCCGAATATCGGGATGAACTTGCTCTTCTCAGCTTCATCAATCTGGGCCTTTATCTCGGCTATCCGGGCTGCATTTGCCTCGTTGTCGGCATTCAGTTCCTTCAGTTCTTTGTTAAGAGTCTTTATGGTTCCGTTGGCTCCGGAATTCTTCTTGTTTACATAGTCGAAGAATTCCTTTATGCCAAACATATTTCCGTGGTCGGTAAGGGCAATGCCTTTCATGCCATCGGCTATAGCCTTGTCAACCAAGGCCGAAACAGATGCCTGGCCATCGAGAACTGAATATTGTGAGTGAACGTGCAGGTGAACAAATGGTTGCATAAGCAGAGGTATATTGCTGTGAAGTTAATCAGGTGTAAAGTTACTACAATCGCCCATTAATTGCAATACATCATCAGCCATTAATTATTAACAAGCAGCCACAAGATGCTTGGCTTTCGCCTAAGCAACTTGTGGCTGCAATCAATGGTGTAAGTTATGGTTATCGTGTAACGGCTGCCTTGACGCTTTGGCCGTCGAAATCAACCACATATATTCCCTTCGATAGGGTCACATCAAACTGGTCTTCGTCGGAGGCGCCAAGAAGTGTTCCTGCCATGCTATACACACGCACATGCTTTCCTTGGGGGTTGGCAATGCGCAACCCTCCGTCAATCGGCATCACACGCTCGCCATCGACAAGCTGTGTGCAGCCGATGCCCGATTCCTTGGTAACGCTCAGCTTTATGTTATACAGATACAGATACTCGTAATAAGCTGGTGAGTATGCCTGGAATCCGTAATAGTACACTCCACTTGCATCTACTGAAATCGGCACTGTAAACATAGCGATGGAGTTATCGTCATTGACAGTCGGGACTTCCGGTATGTCAAGCAGTTCGGTGGTCATGGCATCGGCAGTCTTATAGGTTCCGAGCATCACTTTCAACGATTCAAGGAAGTTATAGTTGCTCGACAACGCGCCGAATGTGAGTTCATATTCAGCACCCTTCTCCAGATTCAGCGGCGGAGAGATAAGCCAGTCGTTGGCTGCCTCACGGTAGTTGTACGGATAAAGGGCTGAGCATGAGGTTTCGTCGTACACCCAAGTGTAGCCGTCGTTGTTCTCGTCGCGCACCGAATAATAGTTATACATATCGGTCCAGTCGCCGAACACGCCGCCAAAAGGTGGGTTGATTGGCGAGCCGATAACCTCGGCGTTTGACAGTTCGCCTTTGCAGCGTTTTCCGTCGGTACACGAATACACTGCATAGATGTATCGGTTGAGTGACGATGGAAGTGTTTCGCTCCAAGTGCATTCAGTAACATTTTCGGCAACTGTCACCTCGCCGGGATAACGCACGATGGTGTAGGTGAGTTTCGATGCATCGAAAGGATATCCATTGACGCCAATGGTCGGGGCCGACCATGTGAGTGTTGCAGTAAGGTCGATGTCCGACAGTTTGATATCGGTGGGCGCTGCCGGCTCATCGAATCCGATAAGGAAGCCATAGTTGACCACCGGGCTATTTCCGGCGTCGTTGCTTGCCACAATATCAAAGTTATGCATGCGGTTTTCATCCGATGCCACTGCAAGGCTGATTCTTTCGCCCGGAGCGCCAGTGCCGCTATATTGCAGGCTACCATCTATTTCGGTGAGCAAATAGTTCACCTCGCCGCTCAATGGTTTGCCGCTGTAGGTTACCGATGGAAGGTCAAACTTCAGCACACCGCTGTTGGCTCCGGCACTCTCTGCCACATATTCAAAGTTGGAAATCACCGCAGGGGCATCGAGCGACGGCTCAACAAAGTAAGCGCCACTAATGGCTTTTACATCCTTGAGCCATGTGCGGAGCACTGCATTGGCATTAATCGGGTTAACCTCGAATATCGGGGCATACTGCATGCCCAACGCACGGCTCGAGCTGCCGAAAAGCCAGAACATCTTGCCGGTGGAATTGTCGAAGAACAGGGCCTGACGATATTTCATGTTCACAAGCAGGTCGTCGGCCATCATGTTCACACCTGTGATTGCACCGATAGTAGATATTTCGCCGGTTTGCTTATCGATGCGCGCCAGATAGTTCATCTGGTCGCCGGTGTAGTAGTCCTCAGTTAAATAGAGTATGAACAGCTGTCCTTGGGAATCACACGCAAGCGACAGATATTTCTGGTGAAAGTCGAGTGGGCCGGAAATGCGGGCCATAGCACCGGTTTGCGGGTCGATGCTTACAAACCAAGTGTCAGTATAGTCCTTTACCAGGCCATAAATCACGTCTTGAGTTCGGTCGTAGGCCATTGTCACAGTGGTGTTAACACAATTCGACTCGAGTTCCACATCGGTCAGCAGTTCAAATGTCTTGGCATCGTAAATCTGCCAATGCGGCACTTCGGCCTGTATGTTGTTCTTCGAATTGTAGGCATTACAGTAGATTTTACCCTCGTGATACACAACACCACCGGAAAACTGGGTGGCAATGACCGGGCTAGTGAGTGTCGGAGTGTATTCCTTCTCGGCAGGCAATGCAAATATTCCGTCGGGAGCATTGGTGTACTCATCGAGCTGCGCCTGTGTGAATGCAGCATAAAGTTCCACGCCGGGCATCGACATGCGGGTGTGATAATCAGCCTTCAGCGACAAATCGCCGTTTACATTGTCGAGTGCAACATCTTCATTGCGGGCAGGCACAGTAAGTATTGGTTCTTCAACAGCGCCGCCGGTCGATATGCTGTACACACTCACATCCTTGATGTCGAGCGAATTGCCCACATACAACGCGTGGAAACCTATATTGTAATCGCCTTCCTCACTCACCTCAAACTGGTTTGATACATAGTCACCATAGCCGTTCTGCAACAGATTGCGGTACGATGCAATAACGGTAGATTGCGATTCGGCAGTTGTGCCGGCGCCGAAGGTCACGTCGAGGTTGGCATAATAGGTCTGGTAAGCCGATTTCAGCTTATATTTTGCCAAATAGCGCACACCAGGCTCAAGGTGCACCGATGGAGTGATAATCCAGTCGTCGCACCCCTTGCTACTTCCCGACATATACACACTACCGTAATCGTAGGCCCATGTCTGGCCGGCATCGGCATTCACCACAGTCCACTCCTGGAACGCTGTCTTGTTGCTCAGCGAAAATGCTTTCACCTCAGTTTCATCGCCGAAAGCATCATCAAGGTCAATGGTCTGGCTTACGCGCTCCGATTCAAGGCCTGCAGCAACAGAAAGCCCTACGGTGAGGCTGCCAGCATATGTGGCTGGAGTAATAACATACTCGCATTCTTGTCCGGGCTTATTGGGTACGGGTATAGGATAATCATAATCACCGGCTAAGATATCGGCATATAAATCACCCCTAATGCGTGCACCGTCGCAGTCATACTCAGGATTTATCCATTTAATTTTCACTTTTTTCTCACTGGGCATCGGCACCAATGCCATTGCCGGCACCGGTTCGGGTTTCTGTGGTGTAGTCTCGATAACTCTTACCGATTTCAGCGACACGACTCCATTTGCCGGTGGCATTTGCAAATGAAAGCCAACTGACAAAGTTCCCTGGTCGCCTGTCCTGACATGGCTACGGCGGGCTACAATGCCACTATGATGACTATACACCTCATGACCGAGCAATTGGGCATTATCGGCCGATGTGCCTTCAACCACATCGACAGTTACATCGCCAAACACACCTCGAAGCGATACTGCATATTCCAAAATGTAATCCCGGTTGGCTTCCAACGATATTTCGGGGCTGAAAAGCCAATCGTCGGCACTTGAAGATGTTGTATTTCCCAAATATGCGATTCCCGACAAATCGGCAGTAACACCCCATGTCACTCCATCTCCATCGGAATCAACAGAAGTCCAGTCTTGGGCCGATTGGCTATCGGTAAACACATAGTTCACCTCCACGCCGAAGGCCACAGCCGAACTTGCTAACAATAAAAAAAATAAATAATAAAAACGTCTCATTATATTAAAGGTATTGATTGTTGTTACAGCATTACCATAAACAATGTTAAGCAAATTTAGTAACTTTTATTTACACATTCATAATTTAAAGCCAGTTTTATAGCATTTTGCACTACTTTTCCTGCCAATTATACATTTTTGCCTCTTCAAAAAGCAAGGGATGCACCGGGCATATGCCCATGCACCCCTCTTAAACACTGTTGTGTATGAGTAACTTATCAGTTCTTTGCTTCCCAACCAAGTGCGCTGGCTCCGAGAACGGCTGCATCGCTTTCCTTGAGTTCCGACAGCAACAGACGGGTCTTGCCCTTGAAGCAGGTAAGGGTGTTGCGTGTCATGGCTTCACGAATCGGGTTCATAAGCAAATCGCCCGACTTCGACAAGCCACCGAACAAGATTATTGCCTCAGGCGACGAGAAATTGATGAAATCGGCAAATGTCTCACCCAGAATCTTTCCTGTGTATTCAAAAATCTCCTTTGCAAGCATGTCGCCAGCTACAGCTGCATCGTATACATCCTTCGATGTGATATCCTCTATATGAAGATTGCGCAGCAACGATGGCTCTGTGCGTATTTCAAGGAATTCGCGGGCTGTGCGTGCTACACCTGTTGCCGAGCAATATGCCTCCAAGCATCCGCTGCGGCCACATCCACATATACGGCCATTGTTACGCTTTACAACTACGTGACCAAGCTCACCGGCAAAGCCGTCGTGACCATACACGAGCTGCCCGTTAATTACTATACCACTACCTACTCCTGTGCCGAGGGTAATCATTATGAAATCCTTCAAGCCTCGAGCCACGCCATATGTCATTTCACCGATTGCGGCTGCATTGGCATCGTTGGTAATGGTTACAGGTATACCAAACTTCTCGCTCAGCATATCAGCCAACGGAATCTTGCCGCCCCATGGCAAATTAGGAGCATCTTCTATCATGCCTGTGAAATAGTTGGCGTTGGGTGCTCCTACTCCGATGCCATGCACTTTGTCCTTGGCATCGTTGGCAACTATCAATCGGTCGAGCTCGGTCGACAATTCATCGATATAATCCTCGATTTTGCTGTGTTTTGCTGTTTTTATCGAACTGCTGGCTATCACGTTGCCACGTGCATCTACAATTCCGAATACGGTATTTGTTCCACCTATATCAATACCGACTACATAAGGTTTGCTCATAACTACTAAATTTAGGATAATTATTGTTGAAAAAATGTTTGTTTTCTTTTTAGCATAAGGCATTAATACATTAATGGACCAAATGCCTTTATTACCTTCAAAAGATTACGCAAATATAACCATTAATTCGGACTAAAAAGGTAAATAATCGCTATTTTAGTCTAAAGTCGATTATAATTCATAAATCTCCCCCTGAATTGTATTGCTTTTCGCTTCCCATTAGCAGATAACTGGCATACATAGGAATTCTCTGACTCCTATAGCCACATATAAATCAACAACCAGGAAAAGTGCCATTGATAAGTTTCTTTGTAGTTTCGAATAATTCATATAGCGTAATATGAAGAACGATGCCATTGTCAAACCAATCATAATGAATATTCCAATTAATGTGGCTTCTAATTCTGTCAAAATCGGTGGCTCATCACAAGCACAAGAATAGTAATTATGTCCATATCTTGAGGTGTGCATTATCATACTGTAGATAACTCCAGTAAAGACATAGTATATAAACATAAGTACCATTGAGCAAAATGCCAACACAATAGTCATTGCCGGTTTCGGAATGTAATCATAAACGGAATTATCCATATCACAAGTGCGTTTTAAATAGAAAAACAATTATTCATAGTTGTAGCGAAATATTTGTGGCCTATGATGTCATTTTGCGGGGATGTTCATCACTCCTTTCACATCGATTACCATGATGCCGGAACTGTCGATGTTGATTATCACCAGTTTGCGCGACGCTTTCTTCATCTTGTCGTCGATGAACACTGCAATATACGAATCACCGACTTCGTTGTCGATAATCTTGGTATAGCTTCCGTCGCTTATGATTCCGACATTGTTTTTCACTGTCCGCTTGGCTGTTTCATCGGCATTTTCCACAAAATAGCTCTTGGCCTCCTTGATACTTAACGACAAATATTGTGCCAAGTGCATTTCTGCCACCTGTTCCTTCTCAAGCACCTTAACATTTGGCATGCTCGACATATTTTTCAGAAATTGCTTCATCGACAGCGCATTGGCCGATACTGTCATCATCACCACTGCGGCTATCGCCACTATTATCCGTTTCATAGTCATTTGTTATTCATGGCGGTTGTCGCCGTTTATAATTTGTTTCCAACATACAAATTTCGCTATTTTCACTAATTTTGCAATATGGCAAACAAAAAAATCTTCATTTTCAATCCGGAAAACGATATGGCACTGGCTTTTGGCGGTGATTTCTACACACCGCCTCCTCTGCCGGCAATGCTGCGACACGACCTTAAGCTGCTGCCAATTTGGATGGCCGACACCGACGATGCAGTGATGGCCGACAATGTTCCAGCCCAGTGGATTCGCCAAACAGCCACACAAATCAATGGCGTGTGCACCAATATTGTGGCCCGACAGGATATCAGGCATGCCGACTATTCGTTTTCGCCTTGGGGATGGAGCCCGTCGCTCCGACGCGAACTCGTGGCTGCCGGTGCCAACGATTCATCGTTACCATCACGAGACCGGATTGAACAGATAAGAGAACTGTCGCACCGTCGCTCGAGCATCATCATTCACAATGCTGTCAACCAAGCCATCGGCTATCAACTGGCACCAACACCCGTAGAACTTCATTCGTTCGAGGCTGTCAGACAATTTGCAGCGGCCAATCCGGGCTGTTTTCTGAAGGCTCCATGGTCGAGCAGCGGAAAGGGAATTTTCCGCGCCGTCGATACCGATGCGTTGGCACTTGAACGGTGGTGCAACGGTGTGCTGCGACGCCAAGGCTCGATATTGGCCGAGAAGCCGCTCGATAGCCTGCTCGATTTTGCCATGGAATTCAAGATTGATAACGGCAAAGCCTCGTTTGTAGGATACTCCGTGTTTGCCAACAACAGCCAAAGCTCGTTCAGCAGCTGCATAATTGGCAGTGAGAGCCATCTTGAAAGCCTAATTGTCGATGTTCTTGGCGACGCCAAACTTCTCAGCAACGTACGGAATGCCCTCAGCCCTATTCTCGAGAAGCTAATAGGCTCCTGCTATTCCGGATTCCTCGGCATCGACATGATGGTATATACCCACAACGGCACACCGCAACTGTGTCCGTGCATCGAGATTAATCTGCGCTGCACCATGGGAGTGGTGGCTGCAATCATATCCAGCCGATTCGTCGCACCGGGCACAACAGGCAGTTTTCATGTCGATTTTTTCAAGACTTCCGCCGAATTAAAGGCTCATTGTCAGGCTCTTGCCGCACAGAATCCGGCAAAGATTGCCCTCGGCCGCATGGAATCGGGATTCTTCGAGTTGACGCCCTTCGAGTCCACGAGCCAATACATCGCCTACCTTATTCTGCATAAATAACGGCAGAAACTTTCTAATACCGCACTTTTATTGTATTTTTGAAAAGCTAATACCTAAATAGTATTTATCATGAGAACAAGAATCATTTCAATAGTCATCGCAGCCGTACTTTGCAACATTCTCGGCATGGCTACAACGCGTCCAAACATTGCAAAGACCGAAGGCATGCGAATTTTCAAGACTTTGCTTTGTAATCCATCAAATTTCCCGGTATCATTCACCTACAACGGAGTAGACCACAAAGGCTTTGGCGGGCTTAAGGTAATAAGCCGCGATGTAGTCGATACCGATGCCGGTCGACAGGCCACCATGCGATTTGCGCTCGACGATGCCACGCAGATTACCTCCGTTGCCAACTACAACGCTGCGTTCGGCGAGGTGGAGTACACAGTCTGGTTTTCGAATGTCAGCAAAACGGCCACCAGTGCTGTTCTGGAGAACGTTGTATCGGCCGACGTCAACTTCAAGGGCGCAAGCCCTCGCCTGCGCGGCAACCTCGGTGACCACGAGAACCAATATGCGGCCTACGACCGCGATATAAAAGAACCCATCACCTTCCGCTCCGATGGCGGTAGAGCCACACATATCGTGTTCCCGTATTTCGACCTCGTCCATGGTAATGGCGGCACTCTGCTGGCTATTGGATGGGCCGGAACATGGAACGCATCGTTCACGGCTAAAGGCAACACCACACGATGGCAAGCCGCCAGCTGCAACGATTTCTGTTCGGTGCTGCTCCCAGGCGAAAGTGTGCGCACCGCTCTAATCGTGATGCTCCCATACAAAGGACGCAATGCCGACGATGCCACAAACTTGTGGCGCGACTGGTTCGTCAACTACAACATGCCGCGAGCCAATGCTTCGGGAGAGCTCATCAAGCCGTTTTCCACCGCTTGCTTCTCTGGTGACACAGGACTGCCGAACTCCGACGGCAGCATCTCTGAACGATTCTACACATGGCGACGCACACTCGACCGTCTGGTATACGAAAAAGTGATTCCCGATTTTCGTTGGTTTGATGCCGGATGGTATTTCGATACCTATGGAAACACTGTTGCCGAAAACTGGTGGGGCACTGTAGGTTCCTGGGAACTCGATACAATCAAATGGCCAGGAAACACCCTCCGCGAATCGAACGAGGCATGCCATACCGCCGGAATGAAAGTGCTGATGTGGTTTGAACCTGAACGGGTTACCGGAGTTGACGGCCTGGTGAAAAACTACGGTTACAAGCCAGAGTGGGCAATATCGAACGGGCACGGCGTAATTACCAACGACCTTGGCAATCCGGAATGTCTTGAATGGACGCTTAACCGCATCACTAAGGTGATGAGCGAAAACGCCGTCGACCTGTATCGTGAGGACAATAACAGCGACCCTGGCACCACCTGGCCAATGATGGACAATCAGCAAGCAACAAGCCTCGGAAAGCCCCGTAAGGGCATCACCGAAAACAAGGCTATCGTGGGCCATTACGCACTGTGGGACGGAATCATCAGCTTCTGCGCAGAAAACGGCAAATGCACATTCATCGACAACTGCGCCTCGGGCGGTGGCCGAAACGACATCGAATCGTTGCGCCGAAGCATGCCGTTCCTCCGCAGCGATGCCGACCGCACCACCACAGGTCTGCGATTATCTATGAGCTCTACATTCAACAAATGGATTCCGTTCTGCGGATCCTCAACCAAGGAATCTGTGCGACAGCTCGACAATGGCCTGGCAGGCGGAAGCACCAGCTACATTTCGCGTGCTTCATGGCTCCCAATCTACAATTTAGCGGAGTGCTACACCCACGATGTAATGCTCGACTACAACCGTGTACGCAAGAATGTTGGTGAATGGCGCAAGTACAGCCATCTTCTCCTCAAGGATTACTACGTGCTTACTCCATGGCACAGTCCTACCGACACATCGGGTTGGACTGTGTTTGCTTACGCCGACCGTGATTCGGGCGAAGCGGTTGTCACCGCATTCCGCCAGGAAACCTCTGCCGAAAACTCTTTCATCGCAAAACTTCCTTTTGCCGAGCCAAGAGCATCTTACACCCTCACCAACGAGGACACCGGCGAGCAACTCCAGCTATCGGGTGAGAAACTGAAATCAGAGGGGCTGACCATAATCCTCAGCGAGCCAAAGTCGTCGGCTGTTTGGCATATCAAAAAGAAATAATCATATAAAACTCCAATAACATCATGAAACGTATTATCTTTTCAATCGCACTAATTGCATTTATTGCCGGCATGGCAACAGCCAAGGGCAAAACGACAAGCGGCAATCCGGTGTTTCCAGGCTGGTACGCCGACCCCGAAGGTACTGTTATGGACGGCAAATTCTGGATTTTCCCTACATACTCAGCTCCGTTCGACGAGCAGACATTCATGGACGCCTTCTCATCGCCCGACCTGGTGAACTGGACCAAACATCCACGCGTACTCGAAAAGGCCAACGTGAGTTGGGCCCGCCGCGCAATGTGGGCTCCGGCAATAGTGAAGAAAGACAACAAATACTACTTGTTCTTTGGTGCCAACGATGTGCATGAAGGCGAAATAGGCGGTATCGGCGTCGCCATTGCCGACCGTCCCGAAGGCCCATACAAGGATGCTCTCGGCAAACCGCTCATTGGCAACATCGTAAACGGTGCACAGCCTATCGACCAGTTTGTGTTCCGCGACGACGATGGCACATATTATATGTATTACGGCGGTTGGCGCCACTGCAATGTGGTTCGCCTCGCCGACGACCTACTCAGCCTCGTGCCTTTCGACGACGGCACAATGTATCGCGAAGTTACCCCAGACAATTATGTTGAAGGTCCGTTTATGTTTAAGCGAAACGGCAAATACTACTTCATGTGGAGCGAAGGCGGATGGACCGGCCCAAACTACTGCGTGGCATACGCAATCAGCGACTCACCCTTCGGCCCGTTTAACCGTGTAGGCAAAATCCTTCAGCAAGACCCCAACGTGGCTACCGGTGCCGGCCACCACTCTGTAATACAGATTCCAGGCAAAGACGAATGGTACATCGTGTATCACCGCCGTCCGCTCGGCGAAACCGACGGAAACTACCGTGTGACTTGCATCGACCGCATGGAATTCGACAGCAACGGTTTCATCAAGCCCGTGAAAATGACTTTTGAAGGTGTTAAGAAGGTTAAGAAGCCAAAGAAATAGCAAAAATTGTTCCCCTTTTTCAGCCTAATTATGAACAAAGTATTGTTTTCATTGGCTCTCACAGCCATTGCTATTGCCAGCAATGCAGCCGTTAGGAAAACATCAAACATCAACAGTTGGGAATTCTCTCACGATGGGAAATCG
The DNA here is from genome assembly GCA_016292745.1 of Muribaculaceae bacterium. GTDB lineage: Bacteria > Bacteroidota > Bacteroidia > Bacteroidales > Muribaculaceae > SFRY01. Next base: position 26,545 of record JAEDFO010000005.1, read on the forward strand.
TGGGAACAGGTAACTGTACCCCATGATTGGGCCATCGCCGGTCCGTTCGATAAGCACAACGACATGCAATGCGTGGCTATAGTACAGAACGGCGAAACCATTGCCACCGAGAAAACCGGCCGCACCGGAGCTTTGCCTTGGATTGGCGAAGGATTCTATCGCACCACAATCAACATTCCGGCAGGTTATGGACATGCCGAACTGATGTTTGACGGCGCCATGAGCGAGCCTGTGGTCAAAGTAAACGGCAAAGAGGCCGGGCGATGGGTGTATGGCTACAGCCCTGAGCGCATCGACATCACCAAGTTTGTTGCTCCAGGCGATAATCTTATCGAAGTGCATCTCACTAATGTTGAGGAAAGCACCCGATGGTATCCAGGCGCCGGTATATACCGTCCGGTTACACTCATTCTATCAAACTCGTCATTCATCGACAATTGGCATGGCTACATCCGCACCATCGATGCCGACTCTGCCATGGCTTGCATTGAAGTATGCACCAAAGTGATGAACCCCACCGGAAACCTTACTGCCGACATATACATTGTCGACAGCAATGGCAACACTGTAGCCAAGGCTCAAAAGACCACTCTCGACGTGACAGGCCAAAACATCAGCCGATTAATGGTAAAGAGCCCGAAATTGTGGTCGCCGGAAACTCCCTGGCTCTACTCTCTTGTGACAAAAATCCATAACGGGAAGAAACTTATCGACGAGACATCACAGCGTCTGGGCATCCGCACCATCAGTGTCGACGCCGAGCATGGATTCAGACTGAACGGCGTGTCGCGCAAATTTAAAGGGGTATGCCTCCATCACGACCTTGGCCCGTTCGGCGCCGCCATCAACAAGGCTGCACTCATTCGCCAAGTGCGGATTCTCAAGGAGATGGGATGTGATGCCATACGCACCTCGCACAACATTCCGTCGACCATGCAAATGGAAGTATGCGACTCGATGGGCATGATGGTGATGGCCGAAAGTTTCGACATGTGGGAATATCCCAAATGCAAGAACGGATATGCCCGATTCTTCAACGAATGGGGCGAACGCGACCTCACAAGCCTAATCCTTAACCACAGGAATCACCCCAGCATTGTGATGTGGAGCATCGGCAATGAAATTCCGGAACAAAACGACCTGAAAGGAGGACTGGGTGTGTCGATTCGTCTGCAAAACCTTTGCCACAAACTCGACCCCACACGCCCCGTCACACAGGGCAATGACCGTGCCGAGGATGCTCTTGCAATTGGTGTTCCCCAAGTGATGGATATCCCAGGATTCAACTATCGTCTGTATAAATTCGACGACAATATAACGAAAGTGCCACAGGGATTTCTCCTTGGAACCGAAACGGCATCTACATTCAGCTCGCGCGGTGTGTATAAGTTTCCCGTTGAGATTAACTACGAAAGCGGCCACACCGATGGACAATGTTCATCGTACGATGTCGATTTCGGCTGGTGGTGCAATCTGCCCGACGACGATTTCCTTATGTGCGACGACCGCAAATGGGACATTGGCCAATTCGTGTGGACCGGATTCGACTATCTTGGCGAACCTACACCCTACGACGACTTCTGGCCAAGCCGCTCAAGTTATTTCGGTATTTGCGACCTTGCCGGACTGCCTAAAGACCGATACTATCTGTATCGCTCGCAGTGGAGAACCGACGACACCACTATCCACCTGCTCCCGCATTGGACTTGGCCTGGTCGCGAGGGTGAAATCACTCCTGTGTATTGCTACACCAACTACCCTGAGGCCGAATTGTTTGTAAACGGCAAGAGTCAAGGAAGGATACACAAGACAAAATGTCGCCAACTGGCTCACGACATGTGGAAGCACATACTCTGCGACAGCATCCTCGACCGTTACCGTCTGCGCTGGAACAATGTGAGATACGAGCCAGGCGTAATTAAGGTGGTGGTATACGATGAATCGGGCCATGAAGCAGGAACCGCAACAATGCGCACTGCAGGCTCTCCGGCTGCTATCGTTGCCGAAGCCGACCGTCATACCATAGCACCCAACGGCGACCTGGCATTCATCACTGTAAGCATGGTTGACGCAAACGGCACACTCTGCCCCGACGCCGACAACCAGATGTCGTTCAAGGTCAGCGGAGCTGCTCGGTTTAAAACTGTTTGCAACGGCGATGCCACTTCTGTGGAATCGTTCGTCGAACCTACCATGAAACTGTTCCATGGGCAGCTGGTAGTGTCGGTTGAAGCCTTCGAGCCCGGAATTGCGACACTTACCATCAGCACTCCCGGACTTCCCGACAAAACCATCGACATCACAGTACAATAACGTCAAACCTATTCAGATTACAACACAGGAGCACTGCAATCATGCAATGCTCCTGCAATTATATATCAGCACCGATATTTATTTGCGGCGTTTCTTGGTGTCGCTGAAGAAGCCAGGCACACGCTCGGGGCTCATCATCTGCCACAACGATGGAACAGTCCAACCCGGGGCAAAGATGTTGTTGTAGAATCCCTTGCCGTTGCGGCCATAATCCCATGTGGTGTGCTGTACCACTTCGGGGTAATAGCCAGCCTTGGCGATGCCACACATATGACCTTCGAACGGCAGCAATTGCAGCATCGAGGTACGGATAACCTCGGCGAAATCGGCAAAACGGGTTTCTCCGGTTTCTGCCTTAAGGAAATCGAGGATTGATGCAAACTCAAACACGAACACATCGATATGGTTGTTCTCAACCGACACATTTCCCCAACCGCGCGAATGGAATCCAAGATCGCCTAACATCTGGCCTTGAGCGAACGGAACATCCCAGGTGTAATACCACGACAGACAGAAATATGTTGATTTCAAGCATTGTGCCACATAGTGCGCACGCTCTTCGCCCTTGGTTACGAAAGTCATGTAGTAGGTGGCAGTGGCTGCTGCAAGTGCAGCCTCCTTGTCCTCGCAGTTAGCGTCGAGTGTCGACGAGAAATAATCAGCCTTGTCAATTATCTCACGCTCCAGGTATCCCAACGTGAGCTTTGCGCTCTCCAAATACTTGGCATCGCCGAAATAGCGGTATGCCATGACCAGCGGCACAGTAACGGCCGGAGTGCTTCCGCCAGAGGCATCAACCACCTTGCCATCGGCATTGAACTTGCGAGGGAAACTGCCATCAGCGCGCTGGAATGTCAGCAATGCATCGAGCACTGTGCGCACTGCTTTCTCTACATCGGCATGCTTGCGCCCGCGACGCTTTTCATAGTCAAGATAGTACAGCAATGCATACACACCTTCCGACTGGCGGCGGATGCTAAGTGCCGGATAAAACTCACCGCGCGACAGATTTCCACTTTCGTAGAACAGACCAGATGCCGAAAATCCATTGGTGATATGGCTGTCGATAACGGCACGGGCATTGCGTTCAATATCAGCACGATTATTTGCCTCAGCATATTCCAAGGCATTGAATGCATTGAGCAACGAGCGTCCCACGAAACCAATCTGATATTCGCCTGACAGCTCACACTTGGCTGTGCGTATGCCCTCGCCCGAGAAATATTTCAATGGGTATTTGTCGACAAAACTCTCAACATAAAAATTGGAAAGCACATCCTTTGCATATTGTTGAGTGAATCCCGTAGCTACCGGTTTAGGCTGGTTACGGTCGTAACTATAGGTCCATGTCTTTGCCACGAAATCGCTGAAATCAGCAGCCGCACCCTTGGCTATAAGCCACGAAGCCGACACAATCTCACCCTTGGCAAGCTTTACGAACGAACGGATACCGGGAATCAATGTGAGTTTGCGGATATAGCGCGTAGGAGCTTCAGTGTAAGGATAGCTGAACACCAAGGCACTCTTGCCCGATACGTTGCGGAATCCCACCGAGCCAACTGTGGTGTGTCCCGGCAGCAGAATGTCGCCGCTTATGTTCTGACACACGCAATCGGTGCCGTTTTCGTCGGTTTCGCGCATCACTGTGTAGTACTCGCCTGCGCCAGGATTGTATACTCCAGTCATTGGAGTGCTCAAGCGGTCTTCACGCACTTCCCAGCTGTCGGAAGTGTGAAACGAAGGAGCTTCCTTGGGCGAACGCAGATTCTTATGATACCAGAATCCCGGCATATAGAATTCGCAATCGGCATGATTGGCGTTTAGCTGATATGTATTGCTCAGATTGAACCACACATCGGCATTGGCCTTTACATACACTTCAACTTTGGTCCCGGCTTCGGTTTCCGATACCACACGGCGCACCTCAACAGGGAGAGGCATTTCTGCCTTAAGAATACCGCTTCCTTTATCGGCCAGTTCATACTCATGAGCCGGGTTTCCTGGTGTTTTTACAGTCAGCACGCTGCGAATCTGCGCATCGACACCAAAAGCCAGCACTGCCGACATAAATACTGATAAGAATAGTTTCATACTCGGTTTAGTTTGTTATTTGGTTATTATTTCAATGGAATTTCCTCTACATTAGCCTTATAATAGCCTTTTGTGAGCTTGAAAAACTCTTTTTCAAGTTGTTTGAGACGTTTAGGATTCTCATCGGCAACATTGTCGGACTGTCCGGCATTCGTCTTGACATTGAAGAGTCCATACTCGTCAAGATTGCCAAGTTCGTTGCCGGTCAGATTTGTTTTCGGGCCCGAATATGGAGGAATCATCACCCAGTCGCCCATACGGATACCCATCTTTCCCTGAGCTTCGAAAATCAGGCTCTTACGTCCCTTGTTGCTGCGACCGAGAAACACATTCAGCATCTCTTTGCTGTCGAGACCGCTCTTCACCTTCACTCCCACAAGTTTTGCGAGCGATGCAAGCAGGTCCATCTGGCATACTACAGCATCAGAAACTGTTGGTTCGACGGTGCCTTTCCAATATACAAACAGCGGAATGTGAGTACCTCCATCGTAAAGGCTGTATTTACCTCCGCGCAATCCACCGGCAGGCTTATGGTCGCCGGCAAGTTCGGCAGCCTGGTCCTTATAGCCATCGTTCAGTACCGGCCCGTTGTCGCTGCTGAAAATTATGAGCGTGTTCTCGAGCAAACCCTTTGCATCAAGTTCCTGAATCAGCTGTCCCACACACCAATCGGCCTCAACGATAGCATCGCCACGCGAACCCATAGTGGTAGAACCTACGAAACGCTGATGTGGCGCACGCGGCACATGCGGCTGATGCAGGCCATAGTAAAGGAAGAACGGACGGTCGGCATTCTCATCGATGAAATTGCGCACCTTGGCCAGAAAATAGTCGGCCATATCCTCGTCTTTCCAACGTGCTTTCGTGCCACCCTTCATATATCCAATGCGTGGAATGCCATTGACAATGGAATTGTTATGGCCATGAGCCCAATGAAGTTTTAGCATTTCGGGATGGTCGATAGCTGTGGGTTCGCCGTCGAAGTTGTGTTCGTAGCTCACTTGAATGGGGTCGTCAGGGTCGAGCCCCACCACATCACCGTTTTCGACATACACAGTGGGCACACGGTCGTTTGTGGCAGCAATGATGCACGAATAGTCGAATCCCACTTCGCGGGCACCGGGGCGAATGGTCTGGTTCCAGTCGACATTGCCGTTTCCCATGCCCAGATGCCACTTACCGATGGCACCAGTAACATAACCGGCACTGCGCATCATCTTCGGCAAGGTGTATTCGTCTTCAGCGATAATAAGCGGTGCATCGCCGGGTAAAATCTTGGCATTCTCGTTTTTCCACGGATACATACCTGTCATCAAGGCATAACGGCTTGGAGTTGAAGTGGCCGACGAGGCATAGCCGTTATTGAAGCATACACCGCCACGAGCCAATGCGTCGATATTAGGGGTGTTGATGGTGGTTTGGCCATATGCGCTGACATCACCAAAGCCAAGGTCGTCGGCAAGAATAACTATTACATTCGGTTGCCGGTCAGCAGCATCGGCACGCACATTGCCGCTGCTTAGCAACGCAATAATTGCAGAGACTTTGAAAAAATTCTTTCGCATAATTTAGTGTTGGTTGATTTATAAGTCGGTTTTTCAGTTTGGTTATTACAATGCCAAAAGTAACGAAAAAACGGATAAACGCCAAAACCATTATGCAAAAGAACGAATTATCGGGCAAAATCAATGCCATCAGCGCTTGGCAATAGGAATCTGGATTATCGAGAGCCATCGCGAGGGGTCATCGTAGTTCCAGCATCCGTCGACATACGAAGTGCGTGGCATTCCTGCCACGAGATACCCATTTTCGTCGATGTAGCGGTAGGCTTCGGCATAGGTTCGGCCAAACTCTGAGTAAGGGCCGTAATGCTTCACACATAGCGCCATGGGCACAGCATCGAGAGTGTGGAACTTCACTATCGGCGAATCGGTAAGGGCTTCCTCAACCTGTTCGCAGTATTCAATGTCGATTTTGCCGTCGGTATACTCCTGGCTGTGCTCAACAGTGAAGCAATAGCCCGGCAAAGTGCAGCGGCACCCCAGCCGCTGCATCTCCGGCCCAATGACTGAGCAGCAGAGAGCACCCAATTCGTCGTAATTTTTGATAGTGGCACGATGTGTTGCCACGATAATTGCAGGCAATGCCTGAATGTTGTAGTTGTTCATTGTTTCAAGTTGTTTGCGGGAGTCGAGCAATTCGCCGAGACGGCGGCGTCGCTCGTTGAGCAAATCCAGTTGCCGTTCACACTCACTGATTTTCAGCGATAGCAAATCGGCCGAAGGCACACGTTCATCGCTCAGCAGCAAGTCGCGGACCTCATCGAGCGAAAAGCCGATGTCCTTGAGGTCGCGGATTGCATTCAGACGTTGCATCTGGTCGACGCTGTAATATCGGTAACCCGAATCATCATCGACACTATCGGGCAAAAGAATGCCCAACTGCTCATAATGCCTGAGAGTTTTCACCGTCACTCGCATCAGCCGCGAGAACTCCCCGATTTTCAGTTTAATCATTTCTTTCATAATGCGCGCGAATTACAGGTGCAAAGTAAGGCCTTGCCCTTAGGGACGAGTCAACAGCACATCACAAATTTAACAAATATTTAACATAATACAGCACAAAACTCACATCATTCGGACCGTCAATTTGACAATGCACACTTTTTGGCGTAACTTTGTAAGAAATTTGTCGATTTCGCTGAGCGATTTCGACATCACTAACTTCGAAACGAAAAGCTATTATATGGATTTTGAACTTATAACTACCGACCCGAACAGTGCAGCCCGAGCCGGACTAATCACTACCGACCACGGCACCATCGAGACTCCGATATTCATGCCTGTAGGCACAGTGGGCTCGGTGAAAGCAGTGCATGCCACCGAACTGCGCGACGACATAAAGGCCCAGATTATCCTTGGCAACACCTATCACCTGTATCTGCGTCCGGGAATCGACATTCTTGAGAAAGCCGGTGGACTTCACAAGTTCAACAGCTGGAACCGCCCTATTCTAACCGACAGCGGCGGCTTTCAGGTGTTCTCGCTTTCGGCCAACCGCAAGTTGAAAGAGGAAGGAGCCTACTTCCACTCGCATATCGACGGCAGCAAGCACTTGTTCACCCCCGAGGGAGTGGTGGATATACAGCGCTCAATCGGTGCCGACATCATGATGGCGCTCGATGAGTGTCCTCCAGGCGATTCCGACTATTCCTACGCCAAGAAATCGCTCGGGCTGACCCTCCGCTGGCTAAAGCGTGGATGGGACCGATATCAGCAAACCGAAGGCAAATACGGTTATCGTCAATGCTTCTTTCCGATAGTCCAAGGATGCACCTACACCGACCTACGACAGGAATCGGCCAAATTTGTTGCCGACCTTGGTGCCGACGGCAACGCCATCGGCGGATTGGCTGTGGGCGAGCCTACCGAGAAGATGTATGAGATGATTGAAGTTGTTAACGACATCCTTCCCACCGATAAGCCTCGATACCTGATGGGTGTGGGCACTCCTGCCAACATTCTCGAGGCCATAGAGCGAGGCGTCGACATGATGGACTGCGTGATGCCAACCCGAAATGGCCGAAACGGTATGCTGTTTACTCGCCATGGCATCATGAACATGCGCAACAAGAAATGGGCCGACGATTTCTCGCCCATCCAGGAGGACGGACCATCGTACGTCGACACGCTTTACTCAAAAGCCTATTTGCGACATCTGTTCATCAGCCAGGAAATTCTGGCAATGCAGATTGCCTCGATTCACAACCTCGCATTCTACCTGTGGCTGGTAAAAGAAGCACGAAAGCACATCGTTGCCGGCGACTTCAAGCCGTGGAAAGACGAAATGGTGGTCAACGTTACCCGCCGGCTCTGATTTTAGGTTTGGCACTTAGGCAGATTATCTATATTTTTGCGTCGGCATTTTATTTTCATCGAAGTGAACATCAAAGGCAACATAGAAAAGCTCAAAACAGCCCTGAGGAATTGCATCGGCAGTATCAAGGAATTGGCTCACAATCCCAAGCAGCTGAAGCAGAAATGCCTTGAGCAATGGAAAAATGTACGCAACTCGCTGTTCACCATTCTCGACTGGTATATCATACGCAAATTCCTGGGCTCGTACGTGTTCTCCATCATTCTGTTGCTTGCCATAGTGATTGTGTTCGACATTAACGAGAAAATCGACTCGATGCTTAAGGCGCCACTCCACGACACCATTTTCGACTATTTCGTCAATTTCCTCCCGTATTTTGCCAACCAGTTCAGCCCGCTGTTCACATTCATCGCTGTGATTTTCTTCACCTCGAAGATGGCCGACCACTCCGAAATCATTGCAATCCTGTCGAGCGGCGTAAGCTACCGACGCTTCACACGGCCATATATGGTTGCAGCTACAGTGATTGCGGCCCTGTCGTTCGTGCTTAGCGCATACATCATTCCTCCAGCAAACGTTGAGCGCATTGCCTACACCAACAAATATGTGAAGAACAAGCGAGTGGACACCGGAGCCAACATCCAGCTCCAAGTGAGCCCAGGCGTGATTGCATATATGGCCCGCTACGACAATAATTCAAAGACCGGATACAAATTCTCGCTCGATAAATTCGAGGGAAAATCACTGAAATCGCGACTCACTGCTCAGTCGATTGTCTACGACACTCTTTTCAGCTGGACAGTCCACAGCTATCAGATTCGCGACTTCAAGGGACTGCGCGAAGAGATGCGCTCGGGAACAAAGCTCGACACAATCATCTCTTTCGTGCCTCGTGACTTCCTCATCTCGGTCAACGACCAGGAAACCTTGACCACCCCCGAACTGCGCGACTATATCAACGCCCAGAAAAAACGCGGCGTGGCCAACATAAAGAACTTTGAAATCGAACTCGAACGCCGATATGCCATGACGGCCGCAGCCTACATCCTCACACTCATCGGCATGTCGCTGTCGTCGCGGAAAGTGCGAGGCGGCACCGGTGTTAACATCGGCATCGGGCTGGCTCTGAGTTTCTCTTATATTCTGTTCTCTACGGTCACCGCTTCGTTTGCTGTTTCGGGGCTCACATCGCCACTGGTGGCAATGTGGATTCCTAACGTAATCTACATTATCATCGGCATATTCTTATATCGCAAGGCTTCGGTTTAAGCCTTTTTACTAAACAAAAACACCAATATTGAAATGACCGATTCATCGATACATCCAATAGCCGAAAGCAGCAATATGGAGCTGCCGATTCTCGACGGACTCATTCCCGCCGGGTTCCCCAGCCCGCTTCAGGGCATCGCCCAAGACTACATCGACCTTAACCGCGAACTCATCAGCCACCCGTCGTCAACGTTTTGCGCTCGCGTCACCGGCAACTCGATGATTGATTCCGGCATTTGCGACGGCGACTTGCTGATAATCGACAAATCGCTCGACCCTCACGACGGCGCCATCGCTGTGTGTTTCGTTGATGGCGAATTCACACTCAAGCGCATTGCCATACGCCACGATGGCGTGTATCTGGTGCCCGCCAATCCTAAATTCAAGGAAATAAAGGTTAGCGAGGAGAGCAATTTCCAGGTGTGGGGCATCGTGACCTACATAATTAAAGCCACATCTAAATAGTCTGCCATTTCCAGACACTACAGTCACCGATATGCGAGCCCTCGTAGATTGCAACAACTTTTTCGTGTCGTGCGAACGGGTGTTCAACCCATCGCTCAACGGCGTACCCGTGATAGTGATGTCGGGCAACGACGGCTGTGTGATTGCACGAAGCAACGAAGCGAAGGCCCTCGGCATTCCAATGGGAGCTCCGGTGTTTCAGTGGCGCGAGGTGATTGAACGAAACAATGTGCGCTGCTACTCGTGCAACCATGTGCTATATGGCGACATGTCGCGCCGAATAATGACCCTGCTGGCCGAGATGGTTGAGGACATCGAGATTTTCTCGGTCGACGAGGCCTTCTTCACCATTCCCGACGACACAGGCATCGACACTCTTAAGCAGATTGCCTTCCGTATACAGAAATGCACCGGAATTCCGGTGAGCATCGGAGCCAGCCGAAGCCGCACCCTGGCTAAGATTGCATCGCACATTGCCAAGAAAGAATGCCTCGACACCACCCATGCTTTCATCCTCAACAATCGCGATGAGGTGCGTCGACGCCTTGCCGCAACTCCGGTGGGCGATGTGTGGGGCATAGGCCGACGCACCCGCGACAAGCTGCTTGCCACCAACATCGAGACTGCACTGCAATTCTCGATGATGTCAAGAAAATGGGTGAAATCGAAATTCACCATCACCGGCGAACGCACATGGCTCGAACTGCACGGCGTTGACTGCACCATGCCGAGCCCAGTAGATGCTCCCCGACAAAGCCTGTCGCATTCGCGCACTTTTGCAACCGACGTAACCGATTTCACACAGCTACGGCAAGCAATTGCCTCGTTTGCCACCACTTGCGCCGAAAAGTTGCGTAACGAAGGTCTTATTGCCGGCAAAATAACCGTTTTCATTGCCGGAAACATCCACCACGACACTCCGCAATACAGCAACTCGGCCACTGCCGACATAACATATCCAACTTCGAGCACCCTCGAGATTGTTAAATATGCCGACCGCCTATTTGCCGCAATCTTCCGCCAAGGCTACGGCTATAAGCGCGCCGGGGTGTTTCTGGCCAATCTCTCGCCAAGCACAAACCGCCAAATGAAACTTTTCAACCCTATCGACGAGGCAAAGCACAACAATCTGATGAAAGCTGTCGACACCATCAACACCCGCATTGCCTATAATTCGCTGCACCTTGCCGCACTAAGCGGTGCCGATGAATGGCGTCCGAAAAGCGAGTTCCGATCGAGGGAATTCACCACCAACTTCAGTCAGATTATGACCATAAACTGTAAGGAAAAATAACCCCCAATTCATTCCTCACAGCATTCGCTGCAAAGATACGGACAACAACAATGCCGCAGCAGCGAAAACCGCCGCTACTTAAAAACTGCAACTGACATTTTTTCAGATTATCATCAGAATAAGGGCGCCGACAGCCAGAGATACCAGCAGGAGGCTGTCGATGCGGTCGAGAATGCCTCCATGGCCGGGTATCAACTTGCCGGAATCCTTCACTCCTACCGTGCGCTTAATGAGCGATTCGCATAAATCGCCCCATGTGGAAAATATTGTAACCAATACGGCAAACACTATCCACTGTGTGTAGCCGCTGAGCAAAACGTAGCCATCGGGGATAAAACGTGCAGCCAGCGCTGCAATTATTATCGAAAGGCCGAGGCCTCCGAAGAATCCTTCCCACGATTTCTTGGGCGAGATACGCTCAAACAATCGATGCTTGCCTATCAGGCACCCCACCATATACGCTCCAGTGTCGCTTATCCAGATAAAGGCAAACATGGCAAGTACCATATATTGCCCTACAAAATGGTAAAGGCTTGAGAGTATCGACAGAGGCAATGCCACATACACCTGCCCCATAAGGCTTGCACTGAGCGAGGTGAGCGGATTGCCCTGCTTTATGTAAAGCTGCACCACCAGCCTTGCCACCAGATATGCCAGATATAACCCGATACCAAGCGTAGAGCCACCTATCACCCATATCACCGGCACCCAAAACAGCAACAAGCCGCCTACGGCATCAAGTGATTTCTCAATGTTCCGGCCCTCGGCCGACATGAGGTGGTTGAACTCATGTATTCCCAACACTGCAATCAGTCCGAAAAGGATGTCGAACAGCAATTCGTTGTCAATCACGAGCGATGCTATGATGAGTACCCCATACAGTATTCCTGATATTGCACGTATAATGAACTTTTTCACGATATTTCTATAATTAGTTTGCCTTAATTGTATTGCAAATGTACTGAAAACATATGGTAAGGCAAAGAACCACGCCATTTTTTGTGTGCTACACGGGAAACGATGAGGTTGAAATGGCCTATTTGCCGTCGGGGCCGGCACTGTGCTTGACTGCCAGACCTGAGAACACCATGCCCAGAACCACCAGCGACATGCCAATGGGCAGCGGACAACTGTACGACTTGTCGCCAAACATTGAAATAAGGATGAAAGCGGCGCCGCTGATGGCAAAGCACACGGCCGCTACACGGTAATAATTGATTTTCTTGTTGTTCATAACTATATTCTGTTTTTATTGTCTTTTATTCTATTAGTCAGCCAATAATATCAATAATTACAGTTCAAGTGGCGGTTTTCGCAAAAAATCACCGCACCCCAAGCAGTAACTTTGGAGTGCGGTTAAAAAGGGATATACTATATATGAACAGTATTATTATTGAGCAACTTTCCATCGGTCGGTGCGGAACGGCGACAGTGGCATATCACCAGCCCCATACACATTGCATGTGGGGTTATCCGACCATCCATATCGAACGGCCATGGGATGCTTTACTTCGCTGCAACGCAGCACCACGCATCCGTCCTTCACCTCGCCATCGGCTCGATGGAACACTCGGTCGGGACCGGCAACCACAAACCCTTCGGCTTTGCCATTCTTGGCTACAACCGGAACGGTGAAGCGGACGGTTACACAATCTCCATCTACAGTATGACTCTTATACATCGGAGTGACTGAAGTGCCTAAGCCATAGGTTGTGTTCAGGGCCAGCTCGGCCAATCGACGTCCCACCTCCTGCTTGTCTTTCGGATGAATATCGTCGGCCAGACCACGTTCAATGGTAACTGCCATTCCTGTGTTGCTCAGTTCAAGCGCCTTGGTTTGTGCCTCGCGCAGTGGTGCCCAGCCTGAATTGGCATCGAAATATTGCGGGTTGCGGAAATTGGCAAGTTGCACGAAATAGAACGGAAAGTCGTAACCCCACTTGTCGCGCCAGTCGCAAATCATCGACGGGAACAGCACGGAATAGCTGTCGCTACGGCCTTCGTTCGATTCTCCTTGATACCATATGGCACCCTTTATCGGGAAACCGATAAACGGATTCACCATGGCATTGTACAGTATTGCGGGATACGATGGAAACTGGCCTCCAAGGGGCGACGACGGCGCATCGCCATATTTATCCTTCGACACACCCACGGCATACTTCCAGTCGCCGGTTATTGCCAATCGCTTACCGTTGCATTCCAGATAGAATTCCGACGCATCGCCATACACGCCACCGTTTCCACGGTTGTCGAATACCCTGACGGTAAGTTCGCATTCTCCGGCACGCGATTTCGATGCCGGAATGGTATATCGGCGAGGCTTGTCCCAACCTGTTGTGCTGCCAATCTCCACGCCATTGAGATATGTAATATCATCGTCGTCAATCATGCCGATGCTCAGTGTCACATCTTTGCCGGCAAATTCTGCGGGAATGTTAAGTGTTCGCTTAAACCACACCACACCATCGAAATCCTCCATGCCGTTTTCCTCCCACACACCGGCAAGAGGAAGGGTCTTCCAGGTCTTGGTGTCGGTTTTCCGGCTTGCCCAAGTCCCGGGCGCCGACATTCCTGCATCGAGAGCAATAACTCGGTCGTTCCATGCCTTCATACGGGCATTATAGTCGGCAATTATGCTGTCGGTGTTATGGATGTCGCGGGCGCGATTGGCCTCTTCACTGAATTCGGGCAGAGTGGCGAGCATATCGAGGCTGGTCCAGGCTTCAGCTGGAGTGCCGCCCCATGTGCTATCGATAATGCCGATATGTACATCAGGGATGTTGTTGGTGATATGACGGGCAAAGAAATATGCAGCCGATGAGAAACCGGGCACAGTGCTCGGTGTGCATGGCTGCCAGCCACCCATCGACAGGTTAACCTCTTGGTGCGGCACCAAAGCGGTGGTGTTCTCCACCTGGAGCAGATGAATGCGCGGATGATTGGCAGCAGCTATCTCGGCCTCATAGTTCATAATCCTGCCCCAGCCTGCCAATGGCATCTCCATGTTCGATTGGCCTGAGCAGAACCACACTTCGCCGCTATACACATTGCTGAGCTTCAGCTCTTTTCCGTCGCTGAACGATAGCGTGTACGGGCCACCTGCCGATGGAACAGCCACATCTACGGCCCAACAGCCATCAGCATCGGCGCGAACGACTGTAGGCTGGGCATCCCAACCAAGGCGCACAGTAACCTTGGCATTCTTTTTAGCTGTGCCATGTATGGTTAGTGAAGAATTCTGTTGAAGCACCATATTGTTGGTGAAATAGCTTGGCAGAGTTATCTTGGCATGCGAAGTAAGCGCCACGACTGCCGACAAAACTAATAATGATAAGGTCTTTCTCATTTTTCGGTAATTGCTTGGTTATTTTCGGTTGGTTAATATGTTTAGAAACAAAATTATAAAAAAAGCGGGAAACGTAGGCCTCACCTAACTGAAAAAAACAACGAGAGCGTCAGCCCTCGTTGTCGTTGTTGTATGTATCGTCGTATTTTTCGAAAAGGAAATCGTTATACGGGAACCTCGCGGTGTGTATTTCCTTGGCTTTCTGATAAAGCACCGCCTTGAGTTCATCGATATTGGTGCGGTTCTTGGCCGAAATGAATATGCAGTTATCGTTCATCTTGGCCATCCACGTTTGCTTAAGCTCCTCAAGCGGAATATTCTCGCGGGTACGGGGTGTAAGATCGTCGGCATCCTTGGGCACATGGGTGTAGGCATCGATTTTGTTGAACACGACAATCTGCTCCTTGTTCTGCGCATCGCACACATCCTGGAGGGTCTTGTTTACCACTTCAATCTGCTCCTCAAACTGCGGATGCGACACATCGACTACGTGCACCAGCAAGTCGGCTTCACGAACTTCGTCGAGGGTGCTCTTGAACGAATCCACCAGATGTGTAGGCAACTTGCGGATAAACCCTACAGTGTCGGTAAGCAGAAACGGCAGGTTTTCTATTATCACCTTGCGCACAGTTGTGTCAAGTGTGGCAAACAGTTTGTTTTCGGCAAACACATCACTTTTACTCAGCAGGTTCATCAGTGTCGACTTCCCCACGTTGGTATATCCCACCAAGGCAATGCGGGTGAGTTTACCTCGGTTCTTGCGCTGGATTGATTTCTGCTTGTCGAGGCTACGCAGACGCTCTTTCAGAAGCGATATCTTGTCGAGGATAATACGTCGGTCGGTTTCAATCTGAGTCTCACCGGGGCCTCGCATTCCTATACCACCGCGCTGACGCTCCAGGTGCGTCCACATACGAGTGAGTCGAGGCAGAAGATACTGGTACTGCGCCAATTCCACCTGCATCTTGGCGTTGGCAGTCTGGGCGCGCTTAGCGAAAATGTCAAGAATCAGGCTTGTGCGGTCGAGAATCTTCACCTTCAGTTCTTTCTCCACATTCGAAATCTGCTTGGTGGAGAGGTCATCATCGAAAATCACCAATCCCACTTCGTTATCTTCAACAAAGCGGGCTATCTCCTCGAGTTTTCCTTTTCCGACAAAGGTACGGGGATTGGGTGAATCGCAACGCTGAAGAAATTTCTTCACCGTAACGGCTCCGGCAGTATCGGCGAGGAAATCGAGCTCGTCGAGGTACTCCTTAGCCTTGATTTCGTTCTGCTGGGGAGTGATAAGTCCCACAAGGACTGCCTTTTCCGATGTTTCCTCGGTAATGATATGATTGTCAATCATAGTTCAATTCAAAATTAGTGGGTGCAAAGTTAGCACCAGTTATTGAAATAGCCAAATCACAGTACGGGCTCATCTCCGCTCAAAGGCAAGTTTTGTACGCTTGGGCGAACGTGCACGGTTACCAATCTCCACTGCATTGTTGGGAACCGGGCCACTTATCATCTCGGGAATGTTAAACGATTTGCGGAACGCCTTGTAGAAGTTCTTCTCGTTTTGCGGCAGCACAAACGGCTTGTGGGCTACTCCCTCTTCATCAATATAGGTGAAGAATGGCCGGGAATACAATCCGTCGATGCGACGGCTGTTATACACCATCCATCGGCTGTTCGACGACCATGAATGGTAACTCTCAACCGATGTGCTGTTGGCAGCATCCATCCTGCGGCTTTCGCCGCCGACGAGGTCGACAATCAACAGGTCGGCATCCTGGTGCCAGATGGGGAAAGTTCCATAGCCCGAGACGGTGCACACCAGCCATCGGCCATCGGGCGACACCCTCGGAAACGAGATGCTGCAATCGCGGCCTACGGCATCGATTATGGTGTCGACATTCTCGTCGAAACGGCCTTGCTCGGGGATGAAGCCGATGGAACAAAGGCTGTAACGTAGACTCGATATCGAATCGGGCACCTGACGGGCATCGGCACTGCAGAAATAAAGCGTTGTGCCATCGGCCGAGAATGTGGGGAATGTCTCAAAGCTGTCGGAGCGGGCGGTTAGCGGTGTCGACAGTATTGTGTGCGCCTCAACATCGTATACCACCACATCCGATGCCATATCGTACACTTCAATGCGGTTGGTTGGATGGAAGCACTGGGTGGTGCGGTTAACTGAAAACGCCACATATCGTCCCGACGGATGCCATGAGGGATACACCAGTGCCGAAAGGGTGCTGTCGGTCTTTGTGTCGAGCATCTCGATGTCATTGCCGTCGACAATCACAGTGCCGGCGTTGGCTGCGCGCAAGTGGAACAGCATCTTCTCGGGATTACGGTTGCAGAATGAGTGGCAATTGATGCAATTGTTGCCCGAAAGCCGGTTTTCGAAGATGGCTCTCTGCTCAAAGTTGCTGATGTTGCGCTGATAGATGCCCAGCTTGTTCCACAGCGAATAACCGGGCTCAATAAGACGGTAGGCAATCCATTCATCGATTGAATCGGCGGCCACATTCACCTCAAACGGCTTGTAAGCACACCCGCGTCCGTCACGATTCGCCACTACCGTTACCCTGATGGATTTTCCCTTCGACCTATCGAGCATCGAGTGCCATGCCTCGACGGGAATATCGAAGAAACCGTCCTCGGCATCGACGGTGACCGTGCTTCCGTCGGCGCCTTCAAGCACGGCAAACATGGATTCAGCCTCCATGCTGTCCGACACAGAAAAATCAAGCGGAGCTATGTTGGGAGGTACAGTCACATCTACATAATCGGGAAATATGGTCACTTCGTCAGATGTGAACTCGTCGATATTGTGGCTCATGCTGCATGATACGGTCATCAGCGATACCACCGAGATTATTGTTGCAAATATCTTTGTTTTCATTGTTCATCGGAATTAATGGTGAGATAATACCAATATGTGTCGCCGTAGCGATCGTAGAACAGTTCATCAAACTTTGAATCCACCTGATTCACCTCGACAAAGAGCGATACACTGCGGAACTGGTTGATTGTGGACTCCGACACGCCGTGCGATAGGCAGAATCCGAAATCAAATCTGTTTGCCGCCACGATGGCTTGCTGCAACTGCGGCGACAGCGACGGAAGCACCTCGGTGCCGTAATATTTCTCGACAATTCGGGTGAAATTGGCCGAATCCTTGGTGAGCATATAGAAAGCTGTCAGATAATCGATTGGCAGCCTGTTTGTCGGATTGTTCTGTGCCAGACGTTCAAGAATTCCTGTAATGTCTAAAGCCTCGGCATAATTACCGTTACCTCGATATGCGCGTCGGTGCACTCCAAGGTCGGCATCAGCCTCCACGGCACTGTCGTTGTCGAGCAGGCGACGGCGCTCATGCGCCCAATCGCTATACATCAGGGTGTGTTCCAGAATATATATGTATTTCTCTGCCACACGATACTCGCCGCAAATGATGTTGGTGTCGACAAGCCGCTTTAGCAACTGGGCGCTTCCACCGGCTGTCGATGCCACTGTGCCTTCAAAAGCGAGTTTCTGTGTCCACACGATGTCGCCTATGCGATAGTATATCTCACTGAGATACATTGCTGCCGAAAGGCTGTTGTCCCACGGTGCAATCAGCGCATGCACTCCAGGTTGATGATAGGCAAAGAGATTTGAATGAAGCTTTCCCTTCTCGGCCAAGGCTATATGCAGCACGTTGTAGTCCTCGATGGTATGCTGGTCCGACTTCTCGAAATCGTAGATAATAGCATCCCAAAGTCCATTGGTCAGCCGATGATAGTTTTTTGCCGAACTGCGCATGGCTCTGTCGGCATCGTCGGTGGCTTCAAGGCCGATAAATACGCCCACGCCCAAGACCACAACCAGCATAGCCATAAGCGTCTTCAACTTTGCGTGACCATCGGGCAACTTTGCCGAGCCCAAAGCCAACAGCAAAGACAACACTATGGCGCAATATGGGAACAGTAGTTTCATTGGACCAACCATCGAATCGTAATACATGTCGGCACTCAATGCTGTGCGCCATTCGGCCAGCATACCGCTCGACACGCACCATACTGCCATTCCTGACACTGCCAGCATGGGCAGAAACATAAGATACCACATAGGACGACGGCGAATTAGTTCCACAGCCAGCTGGAGTAACACCCCGGCCATTGCCACCGGACCAATCAACATATACAAATCGGGCCACACTACAATGGCAACGGCAAACCTGACATATGGATTCCGTACCGCCTCAATAACACACAAAGCGCAAAGCGCTACCGCCAGGGCCACCGTTCCGGCCATCGAATAGTTGAAATCGTGATGCAGATACAGCAAGCCACACACCGGCAACAGCGCAAAACTTGCCGACAGCAGCACATTGCCCGGCTTCACAATGCTCTTGAGAACCTGTTGAAACAGCACTCCCACCAACGTAAGCAATGCAGCAACAATGGCTGCTCCAATCCATGGCAGGCAGAAGAATTGGGTAAGGAACCGCGACACATACACTGCCATCCCCGATGGCTGCTTAATCACCTCCGATGCATAATCGGAAGTGAACAAAAACAGCTGCATCTGCTCAAGATAAGTTAATGAATCACAGCACTCCATCTGCAAATACAACAGAATAGCCGCAAATACAACAAACCAGAATATTTTGCCCGAATGTTTCATACAAAAATTTAAATAATCAACGATTTCATCTCAGCCACAACTACTTACGCTGCAATTTCACGCATCAGCAAAGCACCGCAGCAAAAAATCGAGCATAAAATTAATTATAAAAACAGTGAAATCAATTATTTTAGACAATAAAAAAATCCCAAATTGCTGAACGATAGCAATTTGGGATTCAAAGTGACTCCGACAGGATTCAAACCTGTAACCTTCTGATCCGTAGTCAGATGCTCTATTCAATTGAGCTACGGAGCCGTTTTGCGACTGCAAAGTTAGTGAGAATATTTATAACACCAAACTTTTTCACCACTTTTTTCAAAAAACTTTTTAATACCCGTGTAAACATTATAAAACGCCAAAATGACAAGTGCAGAAGGCCGGACAGAGACTGTTGTTTGCTGGCGACAATTACAATCCGGACTCTCTGCACAATGCCGGACGTGGTTTATAACAATGTATCAGAAAAAGGTTGCCGCCACATAAACTACTATTTATCTAAACAGTTGTTTACTTGTTCTACGACTACCATCATTATAGACAACAGTCTTTATATAATATCTATTGGGACACGGGGATATTATTCTCCGTCCCATCAAATCGGTATAATACACCGAAACCGGCAGGCTAATTGTTGTTTCCAAGCCCGCTCCATCTACAATGTAATCAGAGCCATCAAACTTGTCGGCCGACAATATCACACCGCTATCAACATCAATCAGCAAAGCGACTACCGCCGATTTTCTCCACAGGTAATCTCCATCGCCCAACAATTCCGGCATCCGAAACTTATAGGTTGAATGGGCGGCAACAGCCTCGACATAGGCCGTGGGAAGTATTTGCGAATCGCCTTGCATATCCGGGAAAATGCCGCGTGCAACATGGTCGAACACAAACGGAGTGATTGTACTGGCTTCACTACTGAAACGCATGAAATATGGCCACCAATCTACTCCAACATCTTGCTTTGTACATCCGGAATAACCATTTTGCTGATACAGTCCCTCGAAATCGTCCTGCAACACCACAAATGCAATCGACAAGTTGGTTTCGGAATCAGTATAGCAACATTCTGTCGCAAAATCCACTGTCACTTCACTGGTTTCAGAGTCGTACTCTACTCTGTTTATCTCCACCTTATGGGTAATGTTATTCGTCATTATTGACTGGAGAATTTTTTCATTTATTGGATTATCCACTTTGGTGCGATTAAACCAAGCATTTGGGAATGAACTGATACCTGATGCCTTGCGGAACGACAAATCGAAATCGTCAACAGTCATCTCATCGTTATTATGAATTGCAATACCTATGAAACGCTTACCCCATTGGTCGTCATATTTTTCGAATGCGGCAATTCCCCTTACACACGACGGACACCAAGCCCCGGTAGCCTCTTCCATTACACACACCGACGGATACCCCTCACGGCAAATGATTTGGAACCGCTGCGTATAGCTTTGCGCCTGCTCATCGCCCAGCGTTAATTCTATATCATAATGGATATCTGATCTATAGTCTAATTGGAAAGCATCGCTGAACGAGATATCAACCGAATAGTCGAGTGCATCGCCTTCAGGAATAATCCTATTAAGCGACTGCTCACCTTCGTCGGTACGAAGCGTACATGTCAGCGACTCGCATTTCTCTGGATAATGCAGGTTAATGGAAAGGTCAGCGCTATGTGCTCCCGTAGTCATCGTGAAGGATGGAGTATGATTGACAAGAGCAACTTCGTATTCACTGATACAGAAATTAGTAAATCCAACGAGTTGTGAACCTACCCCGGTGCAGACAAAGGCAAGCCTTATGGCATCCATATCACGAATAGTCTCTATTGGCAAAGAAACGTATACACGTTCTCTGACAACCTGCTTAGCGCTCCCCTTAAACGAACCGGTATACAACAATCCATTACCGAAATCAGAAGGCTGCGATGCATCGGACGATGACAAATACACCGAAACCGGAGCTGGCTTGTTCGACCCATACAGCACCACATCGAAACTCAGCAGCATACTTTTACCCACATTGCCGAGGTCGATAACCGGAGTTATCAGCCATTCATCTACATTTCCGCCTTCTTTGGTTGATGTATTACAATATGGAATGTAATTTCCATTATTTTCCAAGTCGAGCATCACGTAAGGATGCGAGTTGTCAGGAAACAATTCACTGATGCGCATCAAGCGATTCTCTGATGTTACGGGAACACTTCCGGCATAGCTGTCAACAGCCGTTTTTCCTGAACCTGAAGCACTCCATCCTATCGGAAGGGCTCCATCCGAAGAATTATAGCCGGAGAAATCCTCAAGGAAACAGCAGTCGCCCACTGTTAAAGCCAACGAATAGTTAGTGAACAGCGCACACACCATCACCAACAACAGGATACGGTTTATGATTGTCTTCATATGTATCAAAATAGAAAAATAACAGTGGGGCTATTTATCGGGTCAATTAGCCCCACTGTCTCCATTTATTATAACCAAACGCTTGTGACTATTTCACAATATTTTTTTCGCACACGCCATCAGAATATCTGATAATTTGCACACCTTTATAAGATTTGTCAACCGGCAAACCTTCAACGCTGTATCGGCCAACGATATACCGACCAGCAGCATCAACTTTCGACACACCAGAGACTTCGGCCGGGGTGCCTACAATCATCTTATCGGAAGGCGACGAATAATACAGTTTGCCCTCGTAATCGCGATATGCAGTTACTGTATAAGCATATCCATTTGACGATGTATCGTCTGCTTCAACATTCACAGTGTTGATGTCGGCGTCGACATCATACGATTTGACGAATGTGAGAATATGCTCGTTCTGCTTGACATCACGACACACCTTTATCTCATCGAAAAGAATCACATTTCGGTCAACCGATTCGAATCTGATTCTCTCATACTTCGATGGGTCGACATCAACCTCAACCCATGCATCGAGATGTACCATTTCTTTTCCGTTTGGTATGCCTACATACCACGCTCCTTTCGAAGTGGTAACCTTCACTGCATCACCATACATGCCATAAGCTGAAAGATGGATGCGCACTTTTGTCTTATCACCCAAATCGAGAACTGGAGTTTGCAGGTAGCTCAAGCCAGCTGATGTACCAACCATGCCGTTAACATATGCATTGTATTTGCCAGTCCATCCTGCAATGTCGCAATAATCGTCGATACCACCTTCCGGATTGCCAATTTCATCGTAATAGCGTGGGTCCTTAATTGCCCCACCGGCCTTGCTGAAACCTTCAGTAAATACTGGGTAATCTGCGACATCGTTGGTTACCTTAGTTACTGCAAAATGGTCAACTCTATATCCAGAAGCCTTGACTACAGGATCCCACAATGCATCGTAGTCATTATTGTTAACAGCCGACGGCTGTTCAACGACCGGACGGAATACGCCGCGCACCTCTTGTTTTGATGCTTCACTGTTTTGATAAAGATAGTGCGACTTCAATTCGTAATAATAGTCATCGTCTTTACTCAAGCCGTGATAAGGATACTTGTCGTCGTTATTATTGAACAGCAAGTCGAAATGAGTGTCCTCGTAAATCAATGTATAGTCGTATCCCTCATAATCGGTAATAAGCTGATATTCAAATGGAGGCGGCAACTGAATTGAGAAATTGTCGAGTGCCACCCAGGCTTCAGGCACACTGCAATCGGTGATATATATGCGTACCTTTGAATACTTATCAGCAAATGTTGACCAATAATACTCACAGCTCTCTTGCATATCGACGTAATCGGGCATACCATAATCAGGATTATCATAGGCATGGAAAACATTCATATAGAACAAACACAACGGTATCCACTTTTCACCGTTAAACCCTTCAATGCGTATGCCACCATCCCAATCATCGTAAGCTATATCATCGGACGGGTAAATGCTACGCATCCAGAACTGCATACTATGATACTTCGTACCATTATTGTATACAGTCAACGTATCTCCCTGGCATAATGACAAGCCACGAGTACCGTCGGCACCATATCCGTCAACAGCATAACGACCGCTGCTATAAGCAAAATCCCATTTTTCAGGCAGTTGTGAATCATCTTCCGACACAGTCTCAAAATCTTCAAATACATCGAGATCTTCATCGGAAAGTTGCACTTTCCTGTAGAGATACAGATAATAGTTATATGCTCTGCGCACCTGATTCCAATTCAGTGTTATGCTTTCGCTGTTGAAAATGGCATCGCGAAGCACCGGTTTTGCTATAAAAGTAGGCGAGGTAGTAATCTTGATGTCATCGATAAGCACACACCCGTCGCCCATCATCTCAAACTGGATAAAGCCGTCGGGATTTGCTGAATAGTTCTTCAGATTAACAGTTATCTCAGTCCAATTAACATCAGAGAGATACAGGTTTATCGATGCATCGTCGCACTGCGCTGCCGACGGAGCCATTATGTCGCCATAGTTTGCCGATACATTCAGATAGCATCTGTTGTCTTTTCGTTGCAACGGTTTTGCTCGGAATGTAACAGTAAGGTCGCCTGAATAGTCACCGATAGGAGTGTTCAGATATGCGCTGCCGGTTACATGCGGGCCCTCGAGAGCAAGACATCCACCTGCCGAATATACAAAGCTGCCACTCCACGAGCCGTTGGCTGTTTTCGAACTGTCAATCCACATTCCCACGCTATAGTCGGTTGTACTTGCTATAGGACGTGAAAAATCGGGAGCATCCTCGCTTCCAGTAGTGAATTTATCGAAATTTTCATCAATAAGCACATAGTTCAGAATCGGTTCTGACGATTTGGCTTGTTGTGGTTCATTAAGCATCTCTACACCCTGACTCTGATACAATGCCAAATAATCAGTTTGTTGTTCCACACGGGGTAGACTCTTGAATTTATCAACCGATGCATTTGCTACAACACCAGTCAAAATTAAAGCTATAAATATTAACAGTCCCTTTTTCATTGCAATTGTATTATAATGTCAATTAACGAGTTACAGCCACTTTACATACTGTATTACCTACCTTCACCAAATAAATGCCCCGGTTGAGACCATCAAAGGTAACTTGCGGTGCATTGGCGATTACACTATCCAATAACACGCCGGATATAGTGAAGAGCGAAACCGATGTGTTATAGGCGGCTCCACTGACAACAACACAATCGGCAACAGCATACACATCTGCACCATTGGCAACTATACCATCTACCGAGGTGTTTTCTTCAATGGCGTATTCCACGCTAATTATATCGTTGGCATGTCCTTTAGAGTTATCCTGATTCCAATCAGAATCGCCTATAACACCTTTTTCAATTACAAACTTATAGTTTCCCTTATTCTTTATGATATTGCTTAAAGCCACTTCCACCACATTATTCGATGCTTTGGTAACTACACCATTTGCCACGACCATGTCGAGCTGATTGTACAAGCGACCGCGAACATGGTGCTCTTCAGTTTCCTCGGTAACAAAGATTTCATCATCGTAGATGAGAGAAATCTTTGAGAGGGGTTCATTAATACGCCCCGGTACGGGTGTGATAGAATTGTAAGCCAAATCATACTTAACCAAATCATCGGGAGGAGTAATTTCATTCTCTACCACATAAACCAATTGTATTTCGGGAAGATATTCGAAATTTTCATCCCAAATATATTCTTTTGGGATAATAATCTCATATGTTCCGGGCAAATTGAGTTCAGGTTCAATGGTAATGTTTATTTCTCTTGCACGGTCCTGCAGATGCACAATAGCCTGATATGTCAACGGGGCGTTATTGATAGGCAAGGCATATGGTTCGGGCTGCCATTCGCCCAATGGTGCATCTAATTTGAGTGTTATCGACGTCAGAGATTCCACAGCCGAACGATTGGCAGGAATAATCTCTGCAACACCAAACGCATACATCGCTGGCATTGAAAACACAGCAATGACAGCTGTTACTGCTTGTTTAAACACAGAAGATAAAGATTGTCTCATAAAAAACAGTTTAGTTTACGGTTATTATCCGCAAAACTAATTATCGACAAGTTATCTTCGTTTTCTTATAAAGGCGACGGTGTTCGTTTAGGTTAAAAGAACATGTTTATTCTGCAGTGTCATCGTTAAGAATGTGAGTTTTCCTTGCTTCCTGCATATATTGTGCGGGAGTCATGCCAACGATTCGCTTAAAGTTAGTTGAGAAATTACTCCGCGATTTGAAGCCTGTCTGTAGGCTGATTCCTTCCACCGACCAAGTATAAGCCTTGTCGCTATTCATTATCCGGCAGGCTTCCCTGATACGGTATTTGCACAATAAGTTATAGAAGTTCGAACCAGTCATCTCACCAATGAGTTGAGACAGATGTACCAGTTGTATGCCTCCGGCAAGTTCGGCAAGGCGCGATGCCGAAAAATTCTGAGAGTAGATTTCGGGTGAGGTTGCCATGACATGAAGCACTTGCTCCCAAAGCTCTTTCTTTAAAGTATCATCCAATACAGAATCCTTGTATTTGCGATCAGCTAACACACCAGACTGTGGGTCGTCGGTTCGTAGACGGACAATATTATCATTTCTATCACACAACTGCGATTTCAGCAATTGCTCTTGTTCTTCCTCCCGCTTTAGGATTTCCTGATACGATTTATACAGGTGGGCATTCTTGTTCTGCAGCAATTTGCGCGAATAGGCCAGCGAAGCAATAAGCAAAACAAGCAGAACTATTACCACAACCATCCACACTATGGTTTTTTGTCGAATCCGGTCCTTTACCTCGAGTTCCTTTACCATCTCGTTCACCTTGCTGAGCTCGTTTTTGAACTTCATCTTTTTCACCTTACCCATTTGATAATCATTAATGATTGAATCCTTGTAAATGAGGTATTGGCAATGTCGCAAGTCGGCCTCCTTGATATTTCCTTTTTGTCGATATATGTTTTCCTGCTCACGCTGCAAAAGCATTATGGCATCTTTTTCGCTATGTAATTGAGCCAATGCAAGAGCTTCATTGCAAATGCTGAGAGCTGCCTCGAGATTTCCACGCTTCGCTTCACAACGGCACTCGAAGAAGTAACTGTTAATCAAATGACGATTTTGCGATTCTTTGCTGTCGATGCCCATTCTCATGGCACGAGCATCGGCAATAGCCCGTTCAATATTTCCGCTACTGTATGCAATAATACCATCAAGGTGATTAATTGTGAATTGCTTCAGCTGCACGCTGTCGGGAATTTCAATTTGTTGGAATTTATCGATGATATCAGACACCGAATCGATGCAATCGTGATAAAAGACTATACAAAGCAAATTCTCGAGAATCATCAATGTAAAGCCAAAATTCTCAGATTCAATAGAATGGGAAAAGGCCTTTTTGTACAGTCCAAGCGACTCGTCAATCTCAAAAGGCTCGTAAAGACGGTCGTTGTTATATATAAGATTGGCCAAATTAAGTTCTACCAAAGGCATCAGTTGCTTAAATCCATATTCATTACATAATTCGTCAGCCTTATCCAATGCTGAATATGCCTCCTTATAATCGTAATAATAATATGAATAGAGAAAGCCCAAATCGTTCAGCGATTTAGCCTTCAAATGAATATCCTCACGTTTAGATGTCTCCCGTTCCGAAAGAATGGTCAGTACTAAAAGGGCACTGTCGAGTGTTGCTTCGTCATGAAGCCAATTTGTCCCCAATTCATGCAAACGGGCCGAAGGCATGGAATAGTATTTTCTGAAAGTATTCTGGCCAAGACTGCTTTTAACCGTATTTACGAAAGATGAGGAACAGACCAGCACGACAACAACAAGGGCTATCACCCTATGAAAAGTCTGGTTGCTTGAAAAAAGTCTAATCCTCATAAAGCCATTCGGTTTTGATTCATCAAATAAAGCACAATAAGTGAAAACACACACAAAGATACAACAGTTATTACTAAAACGGCAAATTTTTCCAATGCAAACAATGTGGCGGAGTTTGGTGTTTGATTGGTGTTATTTGACAGAAATTTTGTATCTTTACACTCGAGGCTTCGCCGCCATATTATTTTGATTGAGTGTAAACATAACCTTTGGATATTGAATATGATAACTGCTGAAAACATACTATTACTGGGGTCGATCCTCATTGCCACAAGCATTCTGATAAGCAAATCGGGATACCGGTTTGGCATCCCTACCCTGTTGCTGTTTCTCCTTGTCGGAATGGCATTCGGTTCCGATGGTTTGGGTATAAGTTTCGACAATGCCTCCGATGCGCAGTTCATTGGGATGATTGCACTGAGCATCATTCTGTTCACAGGCGGCATGGACACAAAAATAAGTGAGATACGTCCGGTTCTGTTCCAAGGAATAGTGTTGTCGACCGCCGGAGTGGCTCTTACCACTCTACTTACAGGGCTTTTCATATACTTCACATCGGCCTATACATCGCTGAGCATTGCCTTGCCACTGACCACTTCGCTATTGCTGGCCGCTACAATGTCGTCGACCGACTCGGCTTCGGTGTTTAACCTGCTTCGTTCTCAGCGAATGAACCTGAAGCAGAACCTGCGTCCGCTGCTCGAACTTGAAAGCGGAAGTAACGACCCGATGGCATATATGCTCACCATTGCACTTATCGAGGTGATATCGAGTGGCAGCAGCCTCAACATTGGCGCTGTGGCTTTCGACCTTGTCACCCAGTTTGCCGTGGGCGCATTGCTGGGCTACGGATTTGCAAGAATCACGGTGTGGATTATCAACAAGTTGAATCTGCCCAACAGTTCGCTCTACCCCATAATGTTGCTTAGCATGGTGCTGATAACATTCACTGTTACCGACATGGCCCATGGCAACGGCTATCTGGCCACTTACATAATGGGCATTGTGGTAGGCAACACACGGCTGGCGTTCCGCAAAGAGGTTAATACCTTTATGAACGGCATGACATGGCTGTTCCAGATAATAATGTTCCTCACGTTAGGGTTGCTGGTCAATCCACACGAAATGCTCGATGTGATATGGGAGGCTCTTCTGATTGGCGGATTCATGATGCTGGTGGCGCGTCCGCTGAGTGTGGTGGCTTGCCTGCTGCCGTTCAAAGGGCTGAGCGGCAAGGCTCGCATATTCGTGTCGTGGGTAGGACTTCGCGGCGCCGTACCAATAATTTTTGCCACCTATCCGGTGGTGGCAAGGATTCCCGACTGCAACCAGATTTTCAACATCGTGTTCTTCATCACATTGCTATCGCTAATCATCCAAGGAATGAGCATTGCAAAGGCGGCACGCAGCCTTGGTCTTGACTCACCGCAAACCAACGACGGAAATGAGTTTGGAGTAGAAATTCCCGAAGAGCTTGAGACCGACCTAAGCGAGATTGTGCTTACCGACGAAATGCTGGCCAAGGGTAATCGTCTGGCCGACATGCATTTGGCAAAGGGACGGCTGGTTATGCTGGTGAAACGCAACAACGAGTTCATAATACCAAACGGGCAGATTGAGCTTCGGAGCGGCGACAAGCTGCTGGTTATCAGCGAACGGACGAAACCGTCAGTTGATTAGAAATTAACCGAGAGTTTTACGTTGATTTGTCGCGACGTCAGGTAGTTAGGCACTGCATATTGCAGATTGTTGACATCTGTAACCCAGTAATAGCTGCTCACATTGGAAATGTCGAGCAGGTTGAACACATCCACCCCAAGCCACACGCTCTTGAAATAGCTGAGGAAATTGCGTTGGCGCACACCCTCGGCATCGTTGCCCACAAGCTGATACATCAGGCCAATATCCAGACGCTTGTAGGCCGGAGTGCGGAAGTAACCCTTATCGCGGGTGCTCCGCTTGGCTGTAGTGGGAAGGCCGTCGGAGAAAATGCCGCGGAGACTGAATTTCAGTTTCGGAATCTTCGGGAAATAGTCGGTGAAATACATTGCAAAGCTGTATCGCTGGTCGGTTGGACGCGGCACCTTAATTCCGTTAAGATTCTCTTGGGTCTTCATCAGCGAGAAGCTAATCCACGAGTCGGTTCCCTTAACAAACTGCCCGAACACCTTGAAATCGATACCGGCCACGTAGCCGCTCGACTCATTGCGGCCTGAATACACCAGTTTTAGGTTGTCGATTTCGTAAGGAATAATGTTGGCAAGGTTCTTATAGTAAAGTTCAGCCGAGAGTTTGAACGGGCGGTCGATGGCGCGGAAAGTGTAGTCACTGCCAAGAATCACCTGAATGCTTCGCTGCGACTTGATGTCGCGGTTAAGGCGAATGTTGATGTTGCCGAGTTCATCGGCCACTTCTTCACGATACTCTTTATAGAACGGCGATTGATAATATAGGCCTCCCGACAGACGGAAAGCAAGACTTCCTGTGGATGCCGGAACAAATCCGATGCTCACTCGCGGACTTACAATTAGCTCCTTGTTGAAGTCCCAGTACGATAGGCGCACACCGCCGTTGAAGTTGAACATTCCGGCCGTAGTCATCAGTTTGTAGTTGTCCTGAAGGAAGAACGACACGCGATTGCTCGACAAATCGTTGTATGAGCTAAGATTGTACACCATATTCACGCCATCGCCGGTGGTAGGCAACGAATATCCGGCTGAGTCGCGGCGCTCCCACTCTTTCTGACGGTCGCGGATGGTCTCGTGCTTCAATCCCAAGCCATAAGCTATCTGATGGCGACCGATAGCGGTAACTCCTTTCAGTTCGGCCGAGAGCACGCTCATCTTAAGGCGGTTTCGGGCATGTTCAAGGTATTTGCCCACACCGAGCTCGCCACCGATGCTCTCCTCGCCGGAGCCCGATGTACCGGCCTCATCGAGCCAATACTCGCCTGAAATGTCGTACGACACCAGTTCGTTGGTCATATATCCTGCCGTGGTGAGCGACAGTGCTGTGTTCTTGGCTGCACGGTAGTTGAGCGTGAGCGCACCAAAGTAGGTTTCGAACTTGTCGCGTTCCTGCCCGTCGAAATACACAGTAAACTGCTTTGCATTTTCCGACGTTCCGAAGCTGGTGCTGCGGGTTTCGGGGGTGAAGCGATAATTGTTAAGCGACACATATCCAAGGAACGAGGCACGGAACCGGTCGCCGCCCTTATATACAAGGTTTGTCTGATAATCGAAGAATTGCGGGTCGTACTCGCCTTTCGATTCGAGCGAGCCCAGAAGCGATGCATTTCGCTTGTAG
The DNA here is from genome assembly GCA_016292745.1 of Muribaculaceae bacterium. GTDB lineage: Bacteria > Bacteroidota > Bacteroidia > Bacteroidales > Muribaculaceae > SFRY01. The sequence continues at coordinate 56,996 of JAEDFO010000005.1, forward strand.
CGCACGCCATGCAACTGCGAGAAATGCTTGCTGCTCTGCCCTATCGCACCGGTAGCACCAAGGAGACTGGCCGACACAGCACCTTCAAACTTTTCGGGCTCACGATAAGTGATGTCGAGCACTGACGACATCTTGTCGGCATACTCCGGAGTGAAGCCACCAGTTGAGAATGCCACATTGCCTACCATGTCGGGATTAATGATACTCAAGCCTTCCTGCTGGCCCGAAGTAACCAGCTGCGGGCGATATACCTCGATGCCATTGATATACACACTGTTTTCGTCATACGAGCCACCGCGCACCATATATTGCGAACTCATCTCGTTTTTCGAGCTCACTCCTGCCATAGTGCTCACCATGGCCTCGATGCTGCCGCCACCAATGTCGGGGGCCAATTTGTAGCTGCCGGCATCGATGGTTTGCATAGGGTTGGTCTGCTTGCGTATTTCAGTAACCTCGAGTTCTTCAAGTTGGCGAGTATTCTTGAACAGTTTTGCATTCACCACCATCTCGCCTTTGGCATCAATAAGTTTCTGCCGATATTCCTTATAGCCGATACAGTTGAAAATCAGTTCTATGGTATCGCTCTGAGCAACATTCAGCGAATATTCGCCTCGCAAGTCGGTACCGGTGCCGATAGCGGTGCCGTCGACCCTAACAGTGGCAAACTCGATAGGCTCGTTGTCGGAATCGACCACCTTACCCGAGATTTTCACCTGTGCCTGAGCCTGTATGCCAAGCGAAAGCACAGCAATAAGCACCGATATATATAATCTGGTTTGAATCATCGTTGAAAATTTCTGTTCTAAATATTAACGCATTATGATGGTGAATATTGCATTACGAGCCAATAGGAGCACCAAAGCTTGTCATAAAACGAAAGACCGAATGCAAAGTCGTAACGATTACCGTCGGAGTCGCGGTAGCACTCAATATCGTGAGGCCGGTCATCACAACACTGTATTCACGGGCATCAAAGGCGGTGTAGTCGCTATTCTCAAGACTAATGGGAATCGTTGATATACCGACACCGAATGCATATGTGGGCTGCACAAATTTTATCCTAAATTTTCTCCATTGCAATAATTCAACTAAATTTGTAGGATAATCCTAAAATAAAACCGATATAACCAAATGAACAAAATTCTGAGCAAGGAGCATTTCTCGGCCAACGTAGTGAAGCTGGTGGTCGAAGCACCGCTGATAGCCAAATCGCGTCGAGCAGGGCATTTTGTGATTGTGCGCTGCGGTGAGCATGGCGAACGCATTCCGTTGACCATCGCCGATGCCGACATCGATGCCGGCACCATAACGCTTGTCATTCAAGCTGTTGGCGATTCAACCAAGAAAATATGTGCTCTTGAACCCGGAGATTATCTGACCGATGTAGTAGGTCCATTGGGACAAGCCACCCATATTGAGAAAGTAGGCACAGTGGTGTGCTGTGGCGGTGGTGTGGGCGTTGCCCCTTTGTTGCCGATTATCAAGGCAATGAAAGCAGCAGGTAACAGAGTAGTAAGCGTGCTCGCCGGACGCACCCGCGAACTGGTGATTCTAGAGGAGCAAGTACGCCAATATTCCGATGAAGTAGTGATAATGACCGACGATGGCTCGTATGGCAAGAAAGGCCTTATTACAGCCGGTGTTGAAGAGGTGATTCTTCGCGAGAAGGTCGACCAAGTGGTAACCATCGGCCCGGCAATAATGATGAAATTCGTGGCACTGCTTACCAAGAAATACGAAATACCCACCGTATGCTCGCTCAACACAGTGATGGTTGACGGCACCGGAATGTGTGGAGCATGCCGAATAACCGTTGGCGGACAAACAAAGTTTGTATGTATCGATGGACCTGAATTCGATGCTCACCAAGTGAATTTCGACGAGATGCTATTACGTCTAAAAGCTTATAACTAACAGCAAAACGATGGACAATAACAATATATCGCGCGATGCCCAATGGCGCATCGCACTCCGCGAACAAGCAGCAGCCAAGGAGCGCACAGCCCGCACCAGAGTGAAAATGCCGGAACTCGACCCAAAATACCGCGTTGAGCACCGTCTGGAAGAGGTTAACCAAGGCCTCTCTGCCGAAATGGCTCAAGCCGAAGCTTTCCGATGCCTTGACTGCCCTAACCCGCAATGCATCACCGGTTGCCCCGTGGGGATCAACATACCGGCATTTATCAAAAACATCGAGAGGGGCGAGTTCACCGAAGCTGCACGAGTGATTAAACTCACCAGCGCACTGCCGGCAGTGTGTGGCCGCGTTTGCCCTCAGGAAAAGCAATGCGAAAGCCGCTGCATCCACACCAAGATGAAAAAGGAACCGGTGGCTATCGGATATCTCGAGCGCTTCGCTGCCGACTACGAACGCAATTCCGGGAAAACCGCACTTCCCGAGGTGGCATCGGCCAACGGCATCAAGATTGCCGTTGTTGGAAGCGGGCCCGCCGGACTTTCGTTTGCCGGCGATATGGCCAAGAACGGCTACGACGTCACTGTGTTCGAGGCTCTGCACGAAATTGGCGGCGTACTTAAATATGGCATTCCTGAATTCCGTTTGCCCAACTCGATTGTCGACACTGAAATCGATGGACTGCGTGCTATTGGCGTGAAATTTGAGAAAGACTGCATCATAGGAAAGACCATTACCATCGACGGCCTTCACGACCTCGGCTTCAAAGGCATTTTCGTTGCATCCGGCGCCGGGTTGCCTCGATTCATGAACATTCCGGGCGAAAACCTTAACGGAATAATGTCGAGCAACGAATACCTCACCCGTATCAACCTGATGGGAGCCGGACGCAATGATTACGACACCCCGGTGCTTATGGGCAAGAATATTGCCGTAATTGGTGGCGGCAACACTGCCATGGACTCGGTGCGCACTGCACTCAGAATGGGTGCCGACCGTGCCATGATTGTGTATCGTCGTTCGGAAGACGAAATGCCGGCCCGCCGCGAAGAAATAAAGCATGCCAAGGAAGAGGGTGTGGAATTCATGACCCTGCACAACCCAATAGAATATATCGGCAACGAAAACGGCCGGGTATCCACCATGCGGCTGCAACGCATGGAACTTGGCGAACCCGATGAATCGGGTCGCCGCTCGCCGGTTCCCGTAGAGGGAGCTATCATCGATGTTCCTGTCGATTTGGTGATAGTGAGTGTGGGCGTTTCGCCAAACCCATTGGTGCCAAATTCGGTTAAAGGACTCGAGGTGAGCCGCCGCCACACCATTGTGGTTGACGAAGCCACAATGCAATCGTCGATACCCGATATATTTGCCGGTGGCGACATAGTGAGAGGAGGAGCCACAGTGATTCTCGCAATGGGCGACGGCCGTCGTGCCGCCGAGCATATGCACAAAGCACTGTCGGATAAATAATTAACATCAGTGCAAAGGGCCGCTCCATCAGGGCGGCCTTATTTCATAAACATACAATGCTGAAACTGTCAACAAAAGGTTATAGCCGCGCATTCTGGGTGAGCAACTCCGTGGAAGCGCTCGAACGAATGGCATACTACGCCATTTTCATTGTCATCACTCTTTATCTGTCGAACACTCTGGGTTTCAACGATTTCGAGGCGAGCATGATTTCGGGGCTGTTCTCGGGTGGACTTTATCTGCTGCCAATATTCACAGGCGCCTATGCCGACAAAATAGGATTCCGACACTCGCTGATTATTGCATTTTCGCTGCTCACAACCGGCTATCTGGGACTCGCACTGCTTCCGACATTTCTCGAATGCACCGGACTGGTGGAATACGGCGAAGTAACTCACTTCAACGGCTTGCAGCAATCGTCGCTGCGGTGGATTATAGTACCGATTATGATAGTGCTGATGGTGGGCGGTTCGTTCATAAAATCCACCATCTCGGCATCGGTAGCAAAGGAAACCACCAGCGAGAACCGAGCCCGCGGATATTCAATATTCTATATGTTGGTGAATATTGGCTCATTCACAGGCAAATCGATTGTCGACCCTCTACGCCACATTATAGGTGAAGAGGCATACATTGCCATCAACTATTTCTCGGCTGCGATGACACTGGCGGCTCTCGTTGCAGTGATATTCCTTTACCATTCGGCCCACACTGCCGGCGAGGGAAAAAGCCTGCACGACATTGCCACCGGATTTGCCAGGGTGTTTACCAATTGGCGGCTGTTGTCGCTGATTCTCATAGTCACCGGATTCTGGATAGTGCAACAACAGCTTTACGCCACCATGCCGAAATATGTAATCAGAATGGCCGGCGAAGCAGCCCGACCGGGGTGGATTGCCAACGTCAACCCATTTGTCGTGGTGGTGTGCGTAGGCGCTGTAACGCGACTGATGGCCAAGCGCTCGGCCATTACATCGATAACCATCGGCATGTTCCTTATTCCTGTATCGGCACTGCTGATGGCTTGCGGCAACCTGCTTGAAAGCGAGATAATCGGCGGTATGTCGAACATCACGCTGATGATGATTGTAGGAATAGTGTTCCAAGCACTTGCCGAATGCTTTATATCGCCACGATACCTTGAATACTTCTCACTGCAGGCGCCAAAAGGCGAGGAAGGACTGTATCTGGGATTCAGCCACCTGGATTCATTCCTATCGTCGATATTCGGATTTGGAATCTCTGGCATTCTGCTCACCAAATATTGTCCCGACCCGGCCCTCTTTGCCAACCACGATGCCTGGGTGGCGGCCAGTGCCAATGCCCATTACATCTGGTATTACTTTGCTGCCATAGGCTTGATATCGGCTGTGCTGTTGCTGCTGTTTGCCGCAATAACCCGTTATTGCGACCGCCGCAAATAATTAAGGCTCATTTGAGAGCCTTGCTGAAAATGCACGATGAGCGAAAAAAGGTTCGCCACGATGAAGCGCATTGCTCTCTACCGTGGCGAACCTTCATTTTATGAGGCTTACTCTCAATGCAGTGCCATGCTGCTGCCGATGGCAAGCTGCTGATAGGCATACACACCAGCCTCGTTCAGCTCAACAGTGCTGAAATTGCCGTCGGGACCAATCATCTTCACATGAGTGTCGTCGACAAACTGCATGAACTTGATATCAGCGTCGCCAGTCTGTACCGACCACGAATCATCTTCATCGTTAAATGCAAGCTTCACCACCGAATTGTCGCGCTCGCTGGTAATGGTGTAGCCCGATTTGTCGCAATACACCAGATATCGGCCATTCTCGGTGTCGATGGCCTTGGTGGTGTTGTATGCCACCGGGTTGCTGCCCGACCAGAATTCAATTGAATTAATCACCAGCACATCGGCCAGAGCAGTGATTTCGTAAACCGGGACAATCCAGAAAGCCACAAACACCAGTTCGTTGACAAATTTGCTCCCTACCTGATTGTTCCAATCCTTTACTTTATTGAATAGCGCAAAACGGCCAATGCACGATGTGAACATCATTGAGCACACAAGAGTGAGTGCTACAGCAACAATAGTCAATTTCCTTCTCATAGCTTCAAAACATTAATAATTATCACTTAGGTATTTTATGTTGGTAAAGTTCATAAATTTTCTGCACTTCTACAACATAGTTTACCGTTTGTTTTCCCTTAAAATATCCAAAACGACATACATCATCGTTAAAATATTCCGGATTTGCCTTCATAAGTATAGCTTCTTCCACGTTCGACTCCCAAACTTCGGGATTCTTGCCGTATTTGCGGGCAAGCGCTATGGCATCGTACACATGGCCTATTCCCGAATTGTAGGCGGCAATAATGAACTTAAGGCGCTCCTGCTTGTCGGGCACCAGCTTTGAGAGCTGGCGGTTAAGACCACGAATTACGAGCACAGAGGTGGCTATGTTACGCTCTGGGTCGGTGATACTGTCGAGCGAAAGTCCATATGCCTTTGCTGTTGCCGGCATTATCTGCATTATGCCACGCGCGCCAGCCCACGACACCACTGCGGTGTCGAACTGCGACTCGGCATAGCCTTGAGCAGCCAACAGCCGCCAGTCCCAATCAATTTGGGCAGCGTAACGCTTAAACAGATGGTCGTATTGCGATATGCGGTGATGCTTGTGGTCGAACGCTTGCCCAAATCCCGGGGCACGACGGTTCTTGCTGATTTCGAAATATCGCTTGAGCAGCGATTTTGCAGTAGTTTCGTCTTCGCGCGTCGATACCCAGGCATTAATTGAATCGGCCAACAGATTGTTGTCGGTGCGCACTGCCCACGAGGCTCGCTGCGGGAAACTCACAGCCAGAGAAATATCGATATCGTCGTAATAGGTCTTGTTGAGGCGTGCAATGTCGCTGTCAACAATAGTGAGTGGCAGTTTGCCTTCCGAAATCAGACCAATGAGGTCTTCGGTGATAAGGCTGTCCTGCGGCATGGAATGTATGTTGATTCCGCCACCAAGTTCATTGTTCAGATTCTGCAGACGGTATTCATATTTTGAGTTCTGCTCAACGTACACATCACGCCCCACGAGCTGGGTGACATCGGTTATGAGCGAATCGCCACGAGGCTGCACCAGCACCTGGTGGGTTATGTTCTCGCGGCCGCAATGCAGCACTCGGCTCTTGTATTCCGATGTAATGGGTATCTCGTAGGCAATGACATCTATACGGCCGTCGTTGAGCATCACAATCATCGAGTCGATGCTGTGGGCAACCACAACTTCCATTGCCACATTGTGGTCAGAAAGCACTTTGCGCATAAGGTCGTACTCATAACCCATCTCCTCGCCTTTATAAATAAAGTAAGACGTGGGGCTATACAAGGTGCCCACTCGCAAAGTATCGGGGATTGTGGGCAGCGATTCGTCGGACGATGCATCGCTGCGGTGGCCACATGAAAGAGCCATCGCGAATAGCGATATCACAGCAATGGCAAATAGTGGCAACCGGCGCATATGGTTGAGTGTAAAATGTTTACGGCTTAGTATTCGAATGTGCCAAACTCACTGCTGATTGTGAGTTTATTAGCTGGGGCATCTTCCACGCGGCCAACTATACGGGCATCGATACCAAACGATTTCGATATTTCGATAACCTGCTGAGCATCTTCCGCGCTGAGGTAGATTTCCATACGGTGACCCATATTGAACACCTTATACATTTCTTTCCAATCGGTGCCCGACTGCTCGCGGATTAGGCGGAACAGGGGCGGCACAGGGAACATATTATCCTTGATAACGTGCTTGTTCTCGACGAAGTGCATGATTTTTGTCTGAGCTCCGCCAGAGCAGTGAACCATACCGTGGATTTTCGGGCGCATCTCATCGAGAAGACGCTTAATAACCGGAGCATAAGTACGGGTGGGCGACAGCACGAGCTTTCCGGCATCGATAGGCGAACCGTCTACCGCATCGGTAAGGTGCTTTCCTCCGGAGTAAACAAGCTCGTCGGGCACATTGGCATCGTAGCTCTCAGGATATTTCTCGGCAAGATACTTGGCAAACACATCGTGTCGGGCCGAAGTGAGGCCGTTGCTACCCATACCGCCATTGTATTCGCGCTCGTAGGTGGCTTGTCCCGACGAAGCGAGGCCCACAATGACATCACCGCCCTTAATGTTGGCATTATTGATAACATCGCTGCGCTTCATGCGGCAAGTGACAGTGCTGTCCACAATGATGGTGCGCACCAAATCGCCCACGTCGGCGGTTTCGCCGCCGGTGCTGTAGATGTTTACACCAAGTTCGCGAAGCTCGGCAAGGAGTTCTTCAGTGCCATTGATGATGGCAGCAATCACCTCACCGGGAATAAGCAGCTTGTTGCGGCCAATGGTAGATGAAAGCAGAATGTTGTCGGTAGCGCCCACACAAAGCAGGTCGTCGATGTTCATAATCAAAGCATCCTGAGCAATACCCTTCCACACACCGAGGTCGCCGGTCTCTTTCCAATACATATAAGCAAGCGACGACTTTGTGCCGGCTCCATCGGCATGCATGATATTGCAATACTGAGGGTCGCCGCCAAGAATATCGGGTATAATCTTGCAGAAAGCCTTTGGATAAAGCCCCTTGTCAACATTCTTAATGGCATTATGTACATCTTCTTTCGAGGCCGATACCCCGCGCATATCATACCGTTGGTTGCTCATATCGTTATTGGTTTTATTATTTTCGGTCAATAAAAATACTATTTATCAGACCACAAAATTACTACATTGCCGCCGAATCACAAACATTTTAGCCACCAAAGTGCAACCCCACCACCATGACGGCATATATATCCGAAAAAGAGCTGTGCGGTGCCGCGTGGCGAGCCAAGCACTTTCGATACTGGGTCGACAGCCATCACCACATCGCTGTCGGTAGCAACGCCGTTGCCCTGACGCTTGCTCATGTCGGGGTTAGTGCTGTCAAATATTCCCTCGTTCTCCATTGCGCTCTTTATC
>JAEDFO010000006.1 GCA_016292745.1 Muribaculaceae bacterium
GGCAACGGCGTTGCTACCGACAACGATGTGGTGATGGCTGTCGACCCGGTATCGAAAGTGCTTGGCTCTCCACGCGGCACCGCACAGCAACGCAAGGCAAGTCACCCCATGAGCGCAGCAATTTCAATGAGAATAATTATCAGTTTTTGGCATAAAAAAATTATATTTGCATAAAAATTGATGATATATGGATAGCATGTACGATACTCTTCTCCAACTTCCGCTGTTTCAAGGCGTAAGCCACGAAATAATATCGGAATTGGTGGGCAAGACCAAACTCCACTTCACCAAATATGCCAACGACGCCGTAATACTCGAAGCCGGCGACAACCAGAATGTCCTGTCGTTTGTGGTATCGGGCAGTGTGACCAAGAGCTATAAGTTCCCAGGGTTGGAAGTAACCATTAACGAAACCATATCAGCTCCGGCAGTCATTGACGCCGAATATCTTTTCGGAATCGATTTGCGCTATCCATTCACCATCTATTCAGCCGGCAGCTGTGGTATTCTCACCATAGCCAAGGACGAATATATGCGCATACTTCAGAGCAACGAAGTATTCATTTTCAATATTCTGAACCATCTAAGCCGCGACGTCCAGAACAGTATCTGCGGATTAATGACCCCTGGACAATGTTCGGTGGCAGGACGTCTGTCGTATATCATAGGCATACTCACACGAAAAAGCAGCAACGACATAACCATTTGCTATAAGCAACGCGATTTGTGCCGGTTGCTTGGTGTTAGAAGGCCATCACTGATTGAGACCCTCAACGGATTGAAAAACGCAGGCATCATCGAATTCGATTCGAGCCGCATATCAATTATCGACCGCGACAAGCTCGTGAGCCGCTCCAGCGAAATATTTATGGCTTTCTGATGCTTATGTCAACCGAACAACTATCACCACTGTCAACTACAAGCCAAGAAGCGTGCAACGTTCTTGCCGACATACTGGTAAAGAACGGATTCACCAATGTTGTCATCTCCCCAGGCTCGAGGAATGCGCCACTCACTGTTGCATTATCCCGACGTAAGGAAATATGCACCTATGTAGTGGTCGATGAACGTTCAGCTGCATTTATGGCATTGGGCATGGCTATCGAGCAGCACAAACCAACGGTGCTGGTGTGTACATCAGGCTCAGCAGTGTTGAATTACTCGCCCGCAATCGCCGAGGCCTATTATCGTAAAGTGCCACTGATTGTGGTCAGCGCCGACCGTCCTGAACCGTGGATTGACCAAGACGACAGCCAGACTATCAGGCAATTCCTTGCCCTTGACAACATTGTTAAACGCAGCTACGATATACCATCTACATATTTCAGCGACGACGAAAAGTGGTATGTCAACAGATTGATTAACGATGCCTGTGTGTTATCGGTAAGCCAGCCGATGGCTCCCGTTCACATTAACTTCCATCTTGCTGAACCTCTTTACCAAACCTCGACACGAAGCAACAGCAACTCGACCCGGGTGGTTAAACTCGTGGAATCGGACAACAACCTCAGCCAAGCCGACATAGAACATCTGGCCAATGAGTATAACAGGGCACAACGAGTGATGATAATCGGCGGATTCTATGACTACAACGAAAAACTGAACAAATGCATTCGCCAATTATCGCACGATTCGAGGACTGTGGTTCTTGCCGAAACCGTCACCAACATTTATGGCGATGACATCGTCCGCACCATCGACCGATGCGTCAACCAGCTTGACGACAACACGTTCAAACCCGATTTGCTGATTACTTTCGGAGGCGCACTGATTTCGAGAATGGTGAAAAACCGGCTTCGGAAATGCAATATAGCTTCGCATTGGCACATCGGCACCACCGACCACCTTATCGACATAGTAAAGGCTCTTACCACAACCATCAACGTAAGCCCCGAATCGTTTTTCGCTCAACTGCTCCCATTGATAAGCAACAGTGACAGCAATTATCACGACAAGTGGAAAGAAGCGGCCAGAACAGCACGCGCCAAGCACGACAGCTTACTGGCATCAACCAAGTGGTGCGACCTTAAAGCCTTTGCTACAATTATCAGCCACATAAAGCATCATACACTAACGCTCCACGCCAGCAATGGCACACCCATACGATATCTGCAGCTTTTCGGTGATGAGTTCACAATTACCAACTATTGCAACCGAGGCGTTTCGGGCATCGACGGATGCACTTCAACAGCCCTTGGCGCAGCTCTGGCCTCAAGCACTACCAACTTGCTTATTTCAGGCGACATGAGTCTGACTTACGACCTCGGAGCATTAAGCAGCAACTATAAGCCCGACAATTTCAAGATAATAGTGATGATGAATGGCGGCGGCGGAATATTCCGATTTCTAAAAGGTCCGTCATCGCTTCCCGAACTCGAAAAATATTTTGAACTCAACATCAACTACGATATCCGCAAATATGCTGACGCTTTTGGATACCGATTCTTCAGTGCCGACTGCGAGGAATCGCTTGAGAAGGAGCTACCTCTATTCCTCAAATCGGATTGTGCATCTATTCTGGCTATATACACGCCAAAAGAACTGAATGCCAAGGTGCTGAGAGATTATTTCGACAATTTAACAACAAACTAAACATATGGAAAGAAACTGGCAAACCATAAAAGAATACACTGATATTCTGTTTGAATTCTATAATGGTATAGCAAAAATATCGATTAACCGTCCTAAGGTGTACAACGCATTCCGTCCGCTGACAAACGAAGAGATGCTCGACGCCTTTAATATATGCCGCGAACGCGCCGACATCCGCGTGATAATACTCACCGGCGTAGGCGACAAGGCATTCTGCTCGGGTGGCGACCAAAACTACAAGACACTTGGCGGATACAAGGATTCCGACGGCACGCCACGCCTCAACGTTCTCGATCTCCACAAAATAATACGTTCAATACCCAAACCAGTGATTGCAATGGTTAACGGATACGCCATTGGAGGCGGCAATGTGCTACAAGTGGTTTGCGACCTGTCGATTGCCTCGGAAAATGCTATTTTCGGCCAAACCGGCCCAAAGGTTGGTAGTTTCGACGGCGGATTCGGCTCATCGTATCTTGCCCGTTGCGTTGGACAGAAGAAAACACGCGAAATTTGGTATCTGTGCAAGCAATATACGGCAAAAGAGGCAGAAGCCATGGGAATGGTGAACATCGTCGTTCCGTTCGACAAACTGGAAGACGTTACTGTGGAATGGTGCGAAACCATAATGAAACGTAGCCCATTTGCCATCAGAATGGTGAAACGCTGCCTAAACGCCGAACTCGACGGCCAACGTGGACTAATGGAACTTGCCGGCGACGCCACATTGATGTATTACACCATGGAAGAAGCTCAAGAAGGGAAAAACGCATTCCTTGAGAAACGTGATCCCGACTTTGAGAAATACCCTAAGTTTCCCGGTTAATGCCTACATATAGAGCTACATACGCGCCATACAGGCTAATATTCAAATCGCCGAGCGGCACATCTCGCGGAATATTAACCGTTAAGGACACCTATTTCCTGAAAATATGGGACGCCGAAAATCCCGACATTTTCGGAATAGGAGAGTGCGCACTCTTCAAAGGATTATCGAAAGAGGACAATGACACCTATGAAGAAAAACTAAAAGAATTGTGCCGCAACATCGGCATTGGGGCTGAAACCGACCTTGCAGGATACTCATCAATTATGTTTGGCCTTGAATGTGCCATCAACGACCTGGCAAACGGCGGCAAGCGCATATATTTCCCATCTGATTTCGCCGACGGCAACGCCGATATTGTGATAAACGGACTTGTGTGGATGGGCACCCATAACGAAATGCTTAAACGTATCGATGAAAAGGTTGCACTCGGATTCAATACAATAAAACTGAAAGTGGGAGCTATCGACCTGGAATCGGAACTCTCCCTGCTTAAGCATATCCGCAATAGATATTCAAGCCTCGACCTTACAGTGCGCATCGATGCCAATGGCGGATTCAAGCCCGAAAATGCACTCGAAACAATTGACAAATTTGCAAAGTATGATGTGCATTCGCTTGAACAACCTATTAAACAAGGCAATTGGAACGAAATGGCGCGCATTTGCCGCAATTCATCAATACCGATTGCTCTCGATGAGGAATTAATAGGCATAACCGACATTGACGAACGGATAAAACTTGTTGAAACAATAAAGCCAAAATATCTTATCATCAAACCCTCACTGCTTGGAGGGCTGGCATCATCGGAGATGTGGCTGCGAATAGCCGCCTCGAACGACATCGGAGCATGGATTACCAGTGCTCTTGAATCGAATATTGGGCTCAATGCCATAGCCGAATGGACATATACACTCCAGCCTCGCATTGCCCAAGGACTTGGCACCGGCGGATTGTTTACCAACAACATCGAATCGCCGCTTTATCTCGAGTCGGAGCATCTGAGAAAAAACAAAAAAATCAACTGGACATTACCGGAATTTGACTGGAAATGAACATTACAATAAATGGCAAACGTTGCCAATCGATAAGCGATATAAGAGAGTGCAGCTCAGCAAAGCTAACCAGTTTCGTTGAAGAATACTTCAACGATGCAGACTATATTGTAGCACACACATCAGGTTCGACAGGTACCCCGAAAGAAATACATCTGCAGAAAAGCGATATGAAAGTGTCGGCAGCCAATACCAATCGATTCTTCGGCATCGGCCCCGATTCGGTTCTTTACCTCAACCTTTCACCCGACTATATTGCCGGGAAAATGATGATTGTGAGAGCACTTGAAGCAAACGCCCAGTTGATAGAAGAAACACCATCGAACGATGTTCTCGCCAATTACAATGGTTCTGGAATAGATTTGGCCGCATTCGTTCCCAGCCAACTCGTTGGATTGCTTCATAATCCCGACCGTCTGCAACACATTCGGAAAATGATTATCGGCGGTGGTATTGTATCGGCTGGAATATGCTCGAAGCTGGTGGAATGTGGCATTGAAGCCTATTCCACATATGGAATGACTGAAACATGCTCGCACATAGCGCTCCAGCGAATAGAACCGATAATGAAACCCTACGAAATGCTCGGCGACAACACTATCGAAACCGATGCCCGCGGTTGCCTGCTGTTGAACCTGCCATCATACACCATTAAGAGAATAATAACCAACGATATAGTTGAAATCGTCGATAACCGACATTTTTACTGGAAAGGCCGGTACGACAATGTGGTTAACAGCGGTGGCATCAAACTGTATCCTGAAGAAATTGAGCCAAAATTGACATCGCTGCTGCCAAAAGCAAAATTCTATATCAGCAGTATAGAATCGGACAAATGGGGCGAGGAGCTGGCAATAGTGATAGAATATCCAACAATGGGCACAAACATAAAAATCGGTAAGGTAAAGGAATCGCTGCACGAAAACATGAAGCAAATACTACCAAAGTATTCGGTGCCCAAAACATTTATTGCAGTAAGTAAATTCGAGTATACCACCACAGGAAAGCTTATAAGGAGGAAATTCAAAGCCGACGGAAGCATTATGGAATGACTTTTAAAACTCTAAAATTCAATACATCTGCATATTATTTCTTCATTTGTGAAAAAATCACTATCTTTGCGGAAAATTTTTAAGATAGTTTATGAAAAGTGATTCTGTAGATTTCGATTTGCTGTTTGAAACAAGTTGGGAAGTCTGCAATAAAGTAGGGGGTATATATACCGTCTTGTCAACCAAAGCAAATACACTACAAAAGCAACATAAAGATAAAACTGTATTTATCGGGCCCGATTTGTGGAACGAATCGAATCCTTCGCCATTCTTCATCGAATCGAAATCATGGCTCGACAATTGGATTAAATCAGCACAGTTGCCATCAGGTATCAAAGCAAGGGTAGGGCGTTGGAACATTCCCGGCAAGCCTATTGTTGTGCTGGTCGACTACAAGCCATTATATTCCATTAAGGACAGTATCTACAGCACCGTATGGGAAAAATATGGAGTAGATTCACTTCATGCATACGGCGACTACGACGAATCGTGCATGTTTGCCGTTGGTGCCGCCATGGTAATCAGTAATATAATTGAATGGAAAGCCCAACCAAAGCTTACTAACATTGCACATTTCGATGAATGGACCACCGGCATGGGGCTTTTGTATCTCAAGCACATCAGGCCAGAGGTTGCAACAGTGTTTACCACTCATGCCACATGCATAGGCCGCAGCATCTGCTGCAACAACAAGCCATTATACGATTATCTAAATGGCTATAACGGCAACCAAATGGCCGACGAGCTCAATATGCAGTCGAAGCATTCACTCGAAAAAGCAGCAGCACAGAATTCCGACTGCTTTACAACCGTCAGCAATGTCACAGCAAAAGAATGCCGACAACTTCTCGAATGCCATCCAGTGGTTACTCCAAACGGATTCGAACAGAATTTCGTGCCCAGCAAGGCCAAATACGCCCAGGCAAGAGCAACCGCCCGCGAGCAGTTGCTTAAAGTAGGTTCAAAACTTGTTGGATACCAATTGCCCGACGATGCCTTGATAGTAGCGACATCAGGACGAATGGAGTTCCGCAACAAAGGAATCGACGTATTTATCGATGCACTTAACAAGATGCGCTATGAAAACAAGGTTCTGGCAAAACAGATTGTTGCTTTTATAATGGTTCCTGCATGGTCCGATGGGCCACGTGTCGACTTGAAGCAAGCACTTGAAACCAATGAAGAATTGCATAGTGACAACACTGTGGTAACACATCAGCTGCACGACAGTTCGTGCGATTCCATATACAACCGTCTGGAATCGTACGGCGTAGCCAACAAGAGCGACGAACGCGTGAAGATAATATATGTGCCATCATATCTTAACGGTGACGACGGAATATTCGGTATCGACTACTACCATTTGCTCCCGGGCATCGACCTCACTGTATTCCCATCGTATTACGAACCATGGGGCTATACTCCACTTGAAAGCATAGCATTCGGAATACCGACTATTACTACCGATTTGTCAGGTTTCGGACAGTGGATAATCGACATCGAAAGTGAAGGTTTCGCTAACAGCGGCGTCAAGGTGTTGCATCGAGGCGACTCTAACTACAGCGAAGTGGTAGATGAGATTGTCGACGCTATAGAAACATACGTTGGCACCGACAGCAAATCAATTAAGACATTCAGCAAAAAGGCAACCGACACGGCAAAACTTGCCGCATGGTCGAACTTCATCAATTATTATGATGATGCCTATTGTAAAGCCGTTTCAAAAGCAAATAAAAAGTAAAGAAATATATCAAAAATTAATAACCATATTAATTTCAGTATGAAGTTACAAGCAAGCAAAACAAATTCTCCGAACTGGAGAGATTTAACAGTAAAGTCGGAGTTGCCGGCAAAACTGAAGAAACTGGAAGCTTTGTCCAGAAACTTGTGGTGGGTATGGAACAGCGAAGGAAAGGCATTGTTCCGCTCATTGAATCCCGACCTATGGCGCGCTACAGGTGAAAATCCTGTCCTGTTATTGCAAAAACTCAGCTTTGAGCGTTATGAAGAGATATTGGCCGACAAGGAATTGATGGCTCAAATCAACAAAGTATACAGCGACTTTGAGGAATATATGAAAGTGCCTATGCGCACCGACATTCCTTCGGTATCATACTTCAGCATGGAATACGGACTGTGCAATGCTCTGAAAATCTATTCTGGTGGTCTTGGCGTTCTTGCTGGCGACTACATTAAAGAGGCATCAGACTCACGTGTCAACATGACAGCTGTCGGCTTCCTTTATCGTTATGGCTATTTCACACAAACCCTTTCGATGGATGGCCAGCAGATATCTAACTACGAAGCCCAGAACTTCAATCAGCTTCCCATCGACGCGGTTATCGACGAAAACGGCAACCACATGCTCGTTGAAGTCCCTTATCCAGGCCGCACTATTTATGCCCGCATATGGCGAGTAAATGTAGGTCGTATGAAACTTTATCTGCTTGATACCGACATCGACCTCAACTCGGAATACGACCGTTCAATCACTCACCAACTTTATGGTGGCGATTGGGAAAACCGTATCAAGCAAGAATATATGCTTGGCATCGGCGGTGTGCTCATGCTCAAGAAACTCGGCATTAAGAGCGACCTCTACCATTGCAACGAAGGTCATGCTGCACTGCTCAACTTGCAACGTCTGCTTGACTATGTTCAAGAAGAAAAACTCGATTTCAACGTTGCACTTGAACTCGTAAGAGCATCATCACTCTATACCGTTCACACTCCGGTACCTGCAGGCCACGACTATTTCGACGAAGGTCTCTTCGGAAAATATATGGGTGAATTCCCTGCAAAACTCGGTATTTCATGGGGCGACCTCATGAATATGGGCCGTGAGAACCCCGACACCAACGAACGTTTCTCGATGAGCGTATTCGCTCTCAACACTTGCCAGGAAGCAAACGGCGTTAGCTGGCTGCACGGCGAGGTATCGAAGAAAATGTTCCAAGGCGTATGGAAAGGCTACAGCGCCGAAGAATCGCACGTTTCTTACGTAACCAACGGTGTTCACATGCCTACATGGGCCGCTTCGGAATGGAAAGAGTTCTACAAGAACATCCTTGGCCCGACATTCATGGAGAACCAGTCGGACGAAAACACTTGGGCTCCGATCCTTAAAGCAAAGGACGAAGATATCTGGAAACTTCGCATGACATTGAAGAACAAGTTCATCAACTTCATCAAGAAGGACTTCACAGAAAACTGGCTAAAGAACCAGGGCGACCCATCGCGCATCATCCAAATTGTAGAACGCATCAACCCGAACGCACTCCTTATTGGTTTCGCACGTCGCTTTGCCACCTACAAGCGCGCACACCTGTTGTTCACCGACCTCGACCGTCTTTCTAAAATCGTCAACAACGAGAAATTCCCCGTTCAATTCATATTCTCAGGTAAGGCACACCCTGCCGATGGCGCCGGGCAAGGCCTTATCAAGCGTATTATCGAGGTTTCTCGTATGCCACAGTTCCTTGGTAAGATTATCTTCCTCGAGAACTACGATATGATTGTTGCAAAACGTCTGGTGACTGGCGTTGATATCTGGTTGAACACACCTACACGTCCTCTCGAGGCATCAGGTACATCTGGCGAGAAAGCTGAGATGAACGGCGTGCTCAACTTCTCGGTTCTCGACGGATGGTGGTATGAAGGTTACCGCAAAGATGCCGGTTGGGCACTTACTGAAAAACGTACATTCACCGACCAGTCGCAGCAAGACAAACTTGATGCCGCTACCATCTACTCGATGCTCGAGAACGAAATCATCCCGTTGTATTTTGCAAAGAACTCACGCGGATACTCTCCCGAGTGGATTCAGTTCATCAAGAACTCAATTGCCCACATCGCTCCGAACTTTACAATGAAGCGTATGATTGACGACTACATCAACCGCTTCTATAACAAGGAGGCTCAGCGTTCGCGTCACCTGGCTGAAAACAATTATGCCAAGGCAAAAGAAATTGCCGAATGGAAACAGATGGTTGCATCGAAGTGGGACGACATCAAGGCAGTCGAAATTCAATTGCCTGATATGAGTGCGTTCAACTCGGTATGTGGCACTGAATTCCACTCGATGGTTAAACTTGATACAGCAGGTCTCGGCTCAAACATCGGTGTAGAACTCGTTGTTTACTCATTTGAGGACAACAATATGAAGTTCAAACGTGCTCTTCCGATGGAAATAACTGAGGAAAACGGCGATATCTTGACATTCTCACAGACAAGCACTCTTAAAGATGCAGGTGAATACCGTTTTGCATTCCGTGTATTCCCTAACAATTCTGAATTGCCTCACCGTCAGGATTTCGCATACGTTAAGTGGATTTAATTCTCCAACTATACCATTAAAAATCAGGCGCTTATCGAATGATAAGCGCCTGATTTATTATTAGTTATTATCACGATTCTTTGTCGCTGAGTTCAAGCCATCGTAATTCCTTTTCGTCGAGCATATCCTTGATAGCCGAATACCGTTGTGAAACCAAATCAAATGATGAACCGGGAGGTAGGGTAGTCTCACCATTGAAAATCCTCTCTATATTGTTCTTTTCCAACTCCATTTTTTCTATTTCTTCAGAAAGTGCCTGAAGCTCAAGTTTTTCCTTATATGTAAGTTTATTCTTTGCCGAATGTTCGTTTCTATGGGTAGATTGCACTGATTGCGCCACCTCATTCTGAGCTTTGATTTTTTCCTGTTCAGCCGCCCATGCTCGATATTCGGAATAGTTTCCTGGGAAATCCTTTATTTCTCCGTTCCCCTTGAATACAAACAGGTGATTAATGCAACGGTCCATAAAGAATCGGTCGTGGGAAATTACTATGACACACCCTTTGAATTTATCAAGATAATCTTCAAGTATCTCAAGCGAAAGAATATCGAGGTCGTTTGTAGGCTCGTCAAGAATCAGGAAATTAGGCTTCTTCATCAGTACTGCAGCCAAATATAGTCTACGTTTCTCACCTCCGCTCAACTTATAAATGTACTTCTGTTGGTCGGCTGGTGTGAAGAGAAAATGGGAAAGAAACTGCGAAGCTGTGTAGCAGGTCTTTTCATCAAAATATATAACTTCGGCTATGTCGCGTATGTAGTCGATAACTTTTTTCGACTCGTCAAACTTTTCGAAATCCTGCCGGTAATAACCAAACTTTACAGTCTCCCCAATCTCAAGTTCACCGCTGTCAAGCGGTTCAATTTGCTGCAGAATCTTTATAAACGTTGATTTCCCCACGCCGTTATCGCCAATAATGCCAAGCTTGTCGTATCGGGCGAAAATGTAATTGAAACCGTCAATAATCACCTTGTCGCCAAAACGCTTGCAAAGATTTCGTGCTTCAAAAATCTTGGAGCCGATATAGCTGGAATTAATCTTAAGCGAAATGGAACTGTTATCGTAACGCATTGTAGCCTTTTGCTTCAAATCGTAGAAGGCATCGATACGGTATTTGGCTTTCGTGGCCCGAGCTTGTGGCTGACGACGCATCCAGTCCAGTTCCTTTCGATATAGATTTGCAGCCTTTGCAATTTCAGCATTCTGCTGTTCGATACGCTGCGCTCGCTTCTCGAGATAATAATTGTAGTTGCCGTTGTAGTTATATACAGTTTGATTATCGATTTCAACTATTCGGTCGCAAATCTTATCAAGGAAATAGCGGTCGTGTGTAACCATCAGCAATGTTATTCGATTTCTCGACAAATAATTTTCGAGCCACTCAACCATATCTATGTCGAGGTGATTGGTAGGCTCGTCGAGCAGAATCAAATCAGGCTTATCTATAAACAGCTTGGCGATGGCAAGGCGCTTAATCTGTCCACCCGAAAGAGTGGATATTTTTTGGCTGAAATCAGAAAATTTAAGTTCCGTGAGAAACTGCTTGAACCGGTCCTCAAGATCCCATGCATCTGCAGAATCCATCTCAACAATCAAATCGGTGAGATCTTCGCCTTTTTCCAAGGCAATTTCATATTGACGGACTACATAATTGGCAATACTGTCGCCCGAAAGGCATGCCTCGATAATAGTGTCTTCAGGATTAAATACTGGCAATTGTTCAAGATATCCCACTTTTATATCGTTTCGAAACGTAATCTTGCCTGAATCGTATGTTTCACGACCCATAATTATATTCATCAAAGTAGTTTTGCCAATGCCGTTCTTGGCAATGATTCCCACTTTATCGCCTTCCGAAAGATTTATGTTTATGCCTTCAAATATTATTCTGTCGCCGAACGATTTCGACAAATTCTCTATCTGTAATATACTTGCCATTTGTATAATTTTCGACAAATATACTCAATTTAACAACTATCAATCGTATATTTGTATACAAAATGTATTTATCATGAAAAAATATCTATTATCCATTATCATTTTCTTATCCGTTTTCGTTGGTGCAGACGCCACTAAGATTGCTTTCTTGTGCGATATCCATGTGTCACCAGGAAATGCAAACGAATCGAAACTGAAAGAAGTTGTAAAAGCCATTAATTCAAGTGATGCCGATGTTGCGATTCTTGCCGGTGACTTGACAAACGAAGGCAGCGATGAAGAGCTGAGCAATGTAAAACCAATTCTCGATGCCATAGCTAAACCATTGTATATAATACCCGGCAACCATGAAACCACTTGGTCGCAAAGTGCATGCAAGACATTTACCGATATTTGGCAAGCCGACCGCTTTATAACCGAAGTCGACGGAATGGTACTTGTGGGCATAAATTGTGGCCCGTATATGAAAATGGGCGATGGCCATATCAAACAAGAGGACTTGATTTGGCTCGACAAGATGCTTTCTGAACACAAAGGCAAACGTGTGATATCAATTAACCATATGCCATTGATGCCCGACCTCGACAATTACATCGACTATATAAAAGTGCTTGAAAAATATAATGTCGTTACACATCTGTGTGGACACTACCACTCAATAAAGTACTATAAAGGAGGCGACATAGATTGCCTGATAAACCGTGCTCTTGATATGCGCGACGGCGATTACGGCTACACTGAAATTGAGATTGTCAACGACTCCATAAAGCAATGGAACTGCCGTCTTGACAAAAAGCCGGAATTATCGAATGCTTTCAAAATCAATGACAACCTGCGGCCAATGCCCGATACCGTTGCCACCGTACAAGAGATGCCGGCCGGTTTCAAGATTGAAATGATATATCGCGACAATGCTTCCATTTTCACCCGTTTGGGAATAGATGGCAACAATATTTATTTTGGGAATTCGCTGGGTTTTGTAAAAGCCATCGACAAACGCACAGGAGAAAACCGATGGGAATACAAAACCGAGGCTTCGCTGTATTCACGTCCAGCAGTATCAGGCAAATATGTAATTATCCCCACATCCGACAAACGTATGCTCTGGTTCGACAAAAAAGGCAACATAATAAAGGAATGTAATTCAGATGGGCCATATGTGGCCGACGGACTTGTAGCTGGCAATGTTCTGTATCAAGGTGGCCTAAAGAAATTTGAAGCATGGGACACTAAGTCAGCAACATTGCTTTGGCGCGCAAGCGCAAACAACTATTGCCAAGCTTGCCCATCTTTAAGAGGCAACGATATTGTGTTTGGCAATTGGGACACCAATCTGCGATGTCTCAACACAAAAGACGGCGAGCTCAAATGGATATGGAACAACGGAAAAGAGCGTACCCATTTCAGTCCTGGCAACTGTGTCCCAGTTGTCGCTAACGACAAGGTTATAATCGTGGCACCAGACCGATACATGACGGCTATCGACCGTGTAACAGGAAAAACCATCTGGCGCAACAATTCGCATAAGTTCCGCGAAAGCCTTGGGGTTTCGGCCGATGGCAAACGTGCATATGCAAAGACTATGGACGGTGAACTAATAGCTGTCAGCACCGAAGGCAACGAATACAACGAGCTTTGGATGGTTGATGCCAAACTTGGCTACGAGCATGCGCCATGCATCGTTGTAGAAAGCAAAGGTGTGGTGTATATGGGCTCGAGAGGCGGTGTAATTGCAGCAGTCGACCCAAAGACACATACACTATTGTGGAACTATCGCATAGGTAATTCTGAATTTAACGGATGGGAAATCGACAAGAACGGCGATGTATACACTTCGCTTATTGAGGGAACCATATGGAAAGTATCGAAGAAATAACTATTTAATGCCAAAAACAAGACAGCCGGCGTGGAAATCCATTGCCGGCTGTCTTGTTCAATATGGTGTGTTTATCAGAGTAAATCAACTGAACGTTTGATAAAGTTACTCAAAGCCTCGCCTTTCAGCATGCCATTGCTCAGCAGGGCAATATCGACGAGCTGACGAATGATCGGTTGATTCCCGGCATATTCGCTGATAATGCCGTCTTCCTCCTCACGAAGGTTGTTAACCTTCGACTCATTGTCGGAGATAATTTTCTTTTCATCGTCGCTGAGTTCTGATTTCTTTCTGATTTCCGATATCTGATTGTTTGCCTCGTCAATCTTGTCAGATATAGGTTTAACCTTGTCGGTGAGAGCCGAAGATGCCTCACTTATGATTCGCTTAACTACCTTATGGTCGGTGTTCAACGTAAAGGTAAAGCTGTCAGGCATCTCGCCATAGAAACTCATACCAGGCTGCAACGAAGCCATATCCTTCATTCGGCGCAGATATTCGCTTTGAGTTATTACTGTAGGGGCAGCACATTCTCCCATTGGCTGGAAGGCAACGAAATAATCAGCTTTGTCGGTTTTCGGGAGCTGCGACTTAAAGAGTGTTGTTGCAATATCTTTGTCGAGCTTACTCAAATCACACACTGCAGCATTATCTTTCTTTATAAGATTATCGAGTGTGTCGCTGTCAACTCTTACAAATCGAGTCTTTTCGAGCTTGTTCTCAAGCATTCCAATAAAGTGGGAATCGAGCTGGCCATTCATCAACAGCACACTGTAGCCTTTTTCTGTTGCGGCGTTTATATATGAATACTGCAACTCTTTGTCGGTAGCGTAAAGCACTACCACATTTCCATCCTTATCGGTCTGGGCTCCTTCAATGAGCTTCTTGTAATCGTCGATTTTAAAGAATTTGCCTTCAGTGTCCTCAAGCAGGGCAAACTTCATGGCCGGCTCGCTGAACTTATCATCGGAAAGCATGCCGAATTCAATGAATATTTTAATGTCGTTCCATTTCTTCTCAAATTCTTCGGCATTATTCTTCGCAATCTCCTCAAGCCGCGAAGCCACTTTCTTGGTGATGTGCGAAGATATCTTCTTGACATTGCTATCGCTCTGCAAATACGAACGCGACACATTAAGCGGAATATCAGGCGAATCGATAACACCCTGAAGCAATGTGAGGAATTCCGGTACAACGCCCTCTACCGAATCGGTAACAAACACTTGATTGCAGTAAAGCTGAATCTTGTTTCGGTTGATATCGATATTCGAATGAATCTTCGGGAAATACAATATGCCGGTGAGTGTGAACGGGAAATCAACATTCAGGTGTATCCAGAACAATGGGTCGTCCTGACCAGGCATTATGGCATGATAAAAATCGAGATAATCCTTATCGGTCAGGTCTGATGGCTTGCGGGCCCACAATGGTTCAACCGAGTTAATCACATTGTCGCGATCGGTATCAACATACTTGCCATCCTTCCATTCTTGCTCTTTGCCCGAGACTATGGGTACCGGCAAGAAACGGCAGTATTTTCTGAGCAGTTCATCAATTTTCGATTTCTCAAGATATTCCTTATTCTCGTCATCGATAAAAAGTACGATGTCGGTACCGCGGTCCTGCTTATCTGATTCTTTCATTTCGAATTCCGGCGAACCGTTACAAGTCCAGCACACAGCCTTGGCTCCCTCTTTATAAGAGAGTGTATGGATTTCCACCTTGCTCGATACCATAAATGCCGAATAGAAACCCAATCCGAAATGGCCGATTATGGCATTGGCATTATCCTTATACTTGTTTATGAATTCTTCGGCACCAGAGAAGGCTATCTGATTGATATACTTATCAATATCCTCTTCGGTCATACCGATACCGCGGTCGCTTACAGTCAACGTACCTTTTTCCTTATCGACTGATATACGCACCGACAAGTCACCAAGTTCGCCTTTGAAATCGCCAACCGACGACAGAGTCTTGAGTTTCTGGGAAGCATCAACTGCATTTGAAACCAACTCACGTAGAAATATCTCGTGATCGCTGTACAGAAATTTTTTTATTACGGGGAATATATTCTCTGTAGTAACCCCAATTGAACCTTTTTGCATAATGATATGTTATTTTTGTTATTTTCCGGTTTGAGATTAGCAAATAAGATGCCATACAATAAATATGGCATTCAAAACGAAAATATGTCAGTTATTTGCAATACATAATACTATATACGCCAATAAAAATTAAATATATTTAACGCAAGAACAAGGGCGAACCACGTATATTTGTAAAATAACACTGACATATAGTACATATCATAGTAATTAATACGCATCACCATGATTAAAAGATTAACAATCATCGCCATTTTAAACATCCTCAGCCTTTCTCTTCTGTCAAAGAACAACGATAAATGGAGCTTGGAAAAAGCAAATGCCTGGTTTGCAGAACAGGGATGGATAGTCGGATGCAATTATGTTCCGTCAACCGCCATAAACCAAATAGAAATGTGGCAAGAATCGACATTCGACCCACAGACAATCGACCGCGAACTTGCCATGGCTGAGTATCTCGGATTTAATACGGTGAGAGTGTTTCTTTCTCATCTCGTATACTTTGACAATGCAAAAGGATTTAAAACGCGATTCTCCACTTTCCTTGACATCTGCGAGAGTCACCATATCAAGGTCATCGTGTCGTTCTGGACGAATGGCGGCAAATGCTTCAATCCCAAATTAGGGCCGCAACCGGCGAGTCAGCCTGGGGTACACAATTCGCAATGGTGTCAAGTTCCAGGCCCTGAATGGGTAAACAATCCTGAAAAATGGCCATTGCTGAAGAAAATGGTGAAGGATATACTGAAAACTTACAAAAACGACAATCGCATACTTATGTGGTGCCTATACAACGAGCCAGAGCATCATCGCAATGGCATCACCAGCTCGGTTCCGCTCCTTCAAGCCACATTCGGATGGGCCAGAGAAGTTAATCCATCTCAGCCTCTTACTGCTCCGCTATGGTCGTGGATTGGTAACACTATCACATCAATGCCCGAGGTTAGCTTTATTCTTGAAAACAGCGATATCATTAGTTTCCATGCATATGACACACCCAGCAGCCTTGAACGCTATATCAAGCAGTTGCTGCCATACAATAGGCCAATGGTATGCACCGAATTCCTTGCTCGTCAAAATGGGTCGACATTCGAGGGCTCTTATCCAATATTCAAAAAATATAATGTGGGAGCCATAAACTTCGGTCTTACTTGCGGCAAATGCAATTTTCATTATCTTTGGAACAAAACCGACGAACAGGGCAATTCCATACCCTGGACCGAAGAGCCTGAAGTGTGGTTCCACGATATATTTCGCCCCGACGGCACTCCGTGGAGCGAAACAGAAGTGGAGTACATAAGAAAAGAGACAGGGGCCTTGCAGTCAAACTGAAAGGCTCCTGTAACTGTTCGTTATTGGAAGAGGCATTATTACATAAGAGATGCCACCATTACATTATCGGTTTCAGAGTAGTCAAGACTAAGTTTTGAACCTATAGCAGGATTCTCTTTCAGAATATACTCTGCTATCACATCCTCAACATATTGCTGAATGGCTCGTTTTAATGGTCGGGCACCATATTGTGCATCGAATCCTTTCTCAACAATAAAGTCTTTAGCCTTATCGGTGATGTCGATTGTCATGCCAAGTTCGCCTATACGATGATGTATTGCTTTAAGTTCCTCGTCAACAATCAGTTTCACAGAGGCCTTATCCAGAGAATCAAACATCACAATATCATCGATACGGTTGATGAATTCGGGCGAGAATGTACGATTCAACGCTTTTTGAATCACACCATATGAATAGTCTCTACCACGGTTTTGAGTGTTGAATCCTACGCCATTGCCAAAATCCTTCAATTCGCGTGAGCCTACATTCGATGTCATGATAATAATGGTGTTCTTGAAGTCTACCTGGCGTCCATTGCTGTCGGTAAGTCGACCTTCATCCATCACCTGAAGCAGCATATTATACACATCGGGATGAGCCTTCTCGATTTCGTCGAGCAGCACAACAGAGTAGGGGTGACGTCGAACTTTCTCGGTCAACTGACCACCTTCATCATAGCCAACATATCCCGGAGGCGCTCCCACCAATCGCGAGACAGTGAATTTTTCCAT
This sequence comes from Muribaculaceae bacterium, assembly GCA_016292745.1. GTDB lineage: Bacteria > Bacteroidota > Bacteroidia > Bacteroidales > Muribaculaceae > SFRY01. The sequence continues at coordinate 17,848 of JAEDFO010000006.1, forward strand.
GAATTCACTCATATCCAAACGAATGAGCGAGTCGGTGGTTCCAAACAGGAATTCGGCAAGTTTCTTTGCCAAAAGGGTTTTTCCTACACCGGTTGGGCCTAAGAATAGGAATGTGCCGATAGGACGGTTTGGGTCCTTTAGTTTCACACGATTTCTCATTATGGCCCGCGACACCGTTTCAATGGCTTTCGACTGACCTATAACCAATCCTTTAAGTTCATCGCACATGCCTATCAGCTTAATGCCCTCGGCTGTAGCAATGCGTTCAACCGGTACGCCGGTCATCATTGCCACCACTTCGGCAATATTGTCAGCATCGACAACTACGCGTTTCGATTCCAGTTCTTTCTCCCATTTTTCACGGGCTTCGGCAAGCTCTGATTGCAGACGCTGCTCCATATCACGGTACTCGGCTGCACTTTCAAAATTCTGGGCATGCGCTGCCGCAGTCTTGTTGGCACGCACTTCATCTATTTGCCTTTCAATATCCTCGATATGCTTGGGCACTTCAAATGTAGTAATATTTGCCCTTGCGCCGGCTTCATCAAGCGCGTCGATAGCCTTGTCGGGGAAATTGCGGTCGCTCACATAGCGTTCGGTGAGTTTTACACATGCCTCGAGAGCCGCAGGTGTATAGGTCACATGATGATGGTTTTCATAGTGCGACTTTATGTTCTCAAGTATCGTGAGCGTTTCGTCGGCCGATGACGGTTCGACAATGATTTTCTGGAAACGACGTTCCAGAGCCCCGTCTTTCTCAATGTTCTTGCGGTATTCATCGAGCGTAGTCGAACCAATGCATTGTATGGTGCCACGAGCCAATGCCGGCTTCAGTATGTTTGCCGCATCCATCGACCCAGTGGCATTTCCCGCGCCAACAATAGTGTGAAGCTCATCGATGTAAAGAACAATCTCCCGGTGCTGAGTCAGCTCGTCAATAACTGACTTGATACGTTCTTCAAACTGTCCACGAAACTTGGTGCCAGCCACAAGAGATGCCATGTCAAGTGCCACAATACGTTTGTCGAACAGTGTTCGTGCCACTTTTCGCTCATTAATCCGTATTGCAAGCCCCTCAATGATAGCCGATTTACCAACACCGGGCTCACCAATGAGCACAGGATTGTTTTTCTTGCGCCGTCCAAGAATCTGAGCCACACGTTCTATTTCCCTGTCACGGCCCACAACCGGGTCGAGACGGCCTTCCGAAGCCGCTTTACTCAAATCGATGGCATATTTGTCGATGGTCGGAGTAGGTGAGTCAACGGATTTTGGCTTACCACTTTTGGTTGCTGTCGACGACTCTCTGTTGTCGTCGTTCATTGCTCCGTCAGGCGCTTCATCGTCATCGTCGGCAAAACTCGGGCCTGCAACTGGCTGCTTTACAATATATTTATCTCTAATATTATATTCCATCTATTCAATCATTACCAAGGCCTCGGCAAGAATTGCCGATTGCCCCATTCTTCTATTATATTTTGTTATGCTACAAAGATTATGCCAAATTTAATTCAATTACCGTTATCGGCAAACGAAAAGCCATAAAAAGCTTAAAGAGACATGAGATTTATTGGCTCGAAATTGCTTCAAAAACGAATAAATTTAGTATCTTTGTAGAAAATTCGCATTCAGCTTAACAGGCAGAACTGCCAGTTAAGCTGATAAAGGAAATAATCATTTAATTACAGAACTAAAATAATAAAATGTTAGACACTGATCGTATAATTGAGGTAAACATTGAGAAACAAATGCAATCAGCCTACATTGACTATGCAATGTCGGTAATTGTATCTCGAGCCCTGCCCGATGTCCGTGATGGCTTTAAGCCGGTGCACCGCCGTGTGCTCTACGGTATGGAGCAATTGGGCAATACCTACAATGCGCCTCATAAGAAATCGGTTCGTATAGTGGGTGATGTTTTAGGTAAATTTCACCCGCATGGCGACTCATCAGTATATTATGCCATGGTCAGAATGGCACAAAGCTGGTCGCTACGATACCCATTAGTCGATGGACAGGGAAATTTCGGCTCTATTGATGGTGACAACGCAGCAGCAATGCGTTACACAGAAGCCCGCCTGGCAAAAATGGGCGAGGAGATGATGCGCGACATCGACAAGGACACAGTCGACATGGTAAGCAACTTTGATAACACCCTCAAAGAGCCAACCGTTTTGCCTACACGATTCCCGAACCTGCTTGTCAATGGTTCGTCAGGTATTGCAGTAGGTATGGCCACCAGCATGCCACCTCACAACTTGTCGGAATCAATCGACGCTTGCATAGCATATTTGGATAATCCCGAAATAACTATTCCGGAGTTGATGCACTATATCAAGGCCCCAGATTTCCCAACCGGAGGAACCATTTACGGTTATGCCGGTGTGAAAGAAGCATTCGAGACTGGACGTGGCCGAATTGTAATCCGCTCCAAAGCTGAAATCGAGACTGTCGACAACCACGAAGTAATTGTCGTCACCGAAATACCTTATAATGTTATCAAGGCTGATTTGGTGCGCTCGATTTACGAACTTGCCGAAGATAAGAAAATCGACGGCATTTCCGACATCAAGGACCTCAGCAATAAGAAGAATGGTGTAAGAATTGAAATCGACATCAAGCGCGATGCCAACGCAAGCGTGGTTCTGAACAAGCTGTATAAGATGACAGCACTCCAGAGCTCGTTTAACGTAAACAACATTGCATTGGTAAACGGCCGTCCACAATTACTTAACCTGAAGGATCTTATCCATCATTTCATCGACCACCGTCATAATGTGGTAATTCGCCGCACTATGTTCGACAAACGCAAATCGGAGGCTCGCGCCCACATAATCGAAGGCCTTATCATTGCATCCGACAACATCGACGAGGTGGTAAGAATTATCAAGCAATCGAAGACCAACAACGACGCAAAAGAAGCATTGTGCCAGCGTTTCGGCCTCGATGACCCTCAAGCACAGGCTATCGTCGACATGCGCCTCGGCCAGCTCACTGGCCTCGTGCAGGAAAAGCTTCATGCCGAATACGATGAACTGATGAAACTCATCGAATATCTCAACTCGATACTTACCGACGACCAAGTGTGCCGAGGCGTAATCGAGAAAGAATTACTCGAAGTGAAAGAAAAATTCGGCGACGAACGTAAGACCGACATTATATATGCTTCTGAAGAGTTCAATGCCGAAGACTTCTATGCCGACGACCAGATGATTATCACCATCTCACACATGGGTTACATCAAGCGCACAGCACTCACCGAGTTCCGTGCACAGAACCGTGGTGGAGTAGGGGCCAAGGGTAGCGACACCCGCAGCGAAGACTTCATTGAGTATATTTATCCAGCCTCAATGCACAACTATATGCTGTTCTTCACCCAGAAAGGCCGTTGCTATTGGCTTAAGGTGTACGAAATACCTGAAGGCGCCAAAAACTCAAAGGGTAGGGCAATACAGAACCTTCTCAACATCGATTCCGATGATTGCGTGAACGCATTCATCAGAGTTAAGCAACTTAACGATGCCGAGTACATCAACTCGCACAACCTGGTGTTCTGCACCAAGAACGGCATAATCAAGAAAACAAGCCTCGAGGCTTATTCACGTCCACGTGCCAACGGTGTAAATGCCATCAACATCCTTGAAAACGACAAGGTCATCCAGGTTCGACTCACCGACGGCAACTCCGACATTATCCTTGCAAACAAATATGGCAACGCAATCAGATTCCACGAAAGCAAGGTGCGCAGCATGGGCCGAGTGGCAACTGGTGTGAAAGGTATGACACTTGCCAATGACGACGACGAAATAGTTGGCATGATATGTATGCCTGCCGACACTGCCGACAACGTAATGGTAGTATCGGAACAGGGCTACGGAAAACGTTCTTTGCTCGAGGATTATCGCATAACCAACCGTGGCGGAAAGGGCGTTAAGACACTCAATATCACCGAAAAGACAGGAAAATTGGTGTCGATAAAGAGTGTTAACGATTCTAACGACTTGGTTATCATAAACAAATCGGGTATAACGCTCCGAATGAAAGTTGCCGACATTAGAGTCATGGGCCGCGCAACCCAAGGCGTCCGCCTGATAAACCTTGAGAAACGAAACGATGAAATTGCTTCGGTGTGCAAGGTATTGTCTGACGAAGATGAAATTTCCGACGTCGATGAAACCATTTCAACTGAAAACAGTCATATTAATGAAACGGAAATTGAAAACATCGAACCGGAAGAGTTCGGCAACGATGAGCCAACCGATTCAGATAACAACGAATAAACAATAACCTAATTAAATAACTGAATTATGAAAAAATTCGCTCTATTTTTAATTTGCTCGCTGTTCGCTTCTGGAATGGCCGTAGCACAAAAAAGCGTTGTTGATGCCGCTGAAAAAGAGATTAAAGGATTTACCCCGAATTTTGTCAATGCCCGCAACAACCTGAAACCGGCGCTGACCAATCCTGAAACCAAAGACGAGGCTCGTACCTGGTTTATAGCAGGGAAAACTGAATTCGGATATTACGACCAGCTGTTAGGCAAGAAACAGTTGAAACAGCCTGTTAACGACATCGAAATGGGCAATGCTCTCCTTGATGGTTACAACTACTTTATGACTGCTCTTCCTCTTGACTCTGTTAAGGAGAAAGACAAAAACGGTAACGTGAAACTTGAAAAGGATGGCCGTCCAAAAGTTAAGACAAAATACTCAAAGGACATTATCGGACTTATTGCCGGTCACTTCAATGACTTTACAAACGTGGCATCCTCGTTCTACGATGCCAAAGAATACAACAAGGCTTATGATGCGTGGGAAATATTCACAACTTTGCCAAAGAACAACATGTTGGGTAAATTGACACCCGAGGTTGCCGACACTATCATTGGCCAAATCCAATTCTTCCAAGGCATTGCAGCTTGGCAGGGCGGCGACCTCAAGAAAGCAGTTAACGCATTTGCAAAGGCTCGCAAGTCAGGCTATGTGAAGAAAGAAGCCTTCGATTATGCTCTTTCGTGCTATGCTGGCCTGGGCGACAACGATGGCATTATAGCCGTAGCCAAGGAAGCATTCCCGATTTTCGGCAGCGAAGACCCTCAATACATTTCCATCATGATTAACGACATGATTAACAACCAAAAATTTGATGAGGCAACTGCACTACTCGATAAAGCAATTGAAGCCAATCCTAACAATGCTGAGTTCTACGACGTAAAGGGTACTCTTTATGAGAACAAGGGCGATATGGATAGTGCAATAAAGTTCTTCAAGCAAGCCATTGAAATCAACCCTGAATATTCAAAGGCTCAATTCAATGTAGGTCGTTACTATTACAACCTGGCTGTTAAGAAAAATGAAGCCCTTGACAAGAACCTTTCGGCCCAGGCATTCCAGAATGTGTTTGAAAACGAGCTGAAACCTCTATATCTGCAAGCTCTTCCTCACATTGAAAAAGCTTACAAATTAGACAGCGAGAACTCTGAAATCAAGCATGCGCTCCGCAACCTTTATTATTTGCTTGGTGACGAACAGAAACTTAACGAAATCGAAAAAGGCTATTAATATATAGTTGTTTAATTAGGCGTGGGATGTTTTGCTGTAGCGAAGCATCCCACATCTAATTTATAATCAGTTGCAAAATCCAATCAGAATTAATTTGAATGTAACAATCACATATTATTCGCATCCTTTACATGTTGCAATAGGATATATCGATAGGCTATATCGAAGTTACAAACAAATTGCCCATTGACTTATTTAACATAATATCAATTATGATTACATTTGATTGGATTTATAATAATTAAGTGTAATAAGAAAAACATATTTAGGACCCTAATACACACCATTATTATTGCCATAATACATTCAGCTGGCATGGTATATTGTTTTTTATTGACAAGTTTCTTATATTTGTACTTTGTTTTCAGGAACTAATGATTTCCCGAACACATTAGTATTTGAAATTATTCATACAAATTATACACCTATGTCAGAGGATAAAATTGAAATTACCGAGAACGACGAAAAAGGCTTGAACTTTGTAGAGCAAATCGTCGCCAACGATTTAAAAGAAGGTAAAAACGGTGGCAGACTCAATACTCGTTTCCCTCCTGAACCAAACGGCTATCTTCACATCGGTCATGCAAAAGCAATTTGCATGGACTTTGGTGTTGCTGAAAAATTCGGCGGCACATGCAACTTACGTTTCGACGATACCAATCCTGTTAAAGAAGATGTTGAATATGTTGATGCTATTCGTGAGGATATCAAATGGTTAGGATACGATTGGGGCAACCGCGAATATTATGCTTCTGACTATTTTCCACAGCTTTACGACCTGGCTATTCGCCTTATCAAAGAAGGTAAAGCTTATGTTGACCAGCAAACTGCCGAACAGATTGCCGAACAAAAAGGCACACCAACAACTCCCGGCATAGAAAGCCCATACCGGAATCGTCCAATTGAAGAAAACCTTGATTTGTTTGAACGCATGAACAAGGGTGAATTCGACGAAGGCACATATGTGCTGCGCGCCAAAATAGATATGGCCAACCCGAACATGCACTTCCGCGATCCTATAATGTATCGCATCATCAAGACTCCTCACCACCGCACCGGAACAAAATGGAACGTATACCCAATGTACGACTTCGCTCATGGCCAGTCTGACTATTTTGAGGGTGTTACCCATTCAATCTGCACACTCGAGTTCGAAGTACACCGCCCATTATATGAGTATTTCGTCAAGGAATTGGCCGACGAATCGTACTGTCCACGACAAATTGAATTCAACCGTCTGAACCTCACATACACCCTCATGAGCAAGCGCAAACTGCTTCAGCTTGTCAAAGAAGGCCTTGTTGCCGGTTGGGACGATCCTCGTATGCCAACAATCTGTGGCTTGCGCCGTCGCGGATACACTCCAGAATCGATTAAAAACTTCGTGAACAAAATCGGTTACACAAAGTATGAAGCCCTAAACAGCATCTCGCTGCTCGAGCATAGCATTCGTGAAGATTTAAACAAACGTGCAACACGTGTTTCGGCTGTTGTAAATCCGGTTAAACTCATCATCACAAATTATCCTGAGGATAAAGTTGAGACCATGGAAATGGAAAACAATCCCGAACAGGAAAATTCAGGGACTCACAGCATGCCATTCACTCGCGAACTCTACATCGAGCGTGAAGACTTTATGGAAGAGGCTCCAAAGAAATTCTTCCGCTTGTCAATCGACAAGGAGGTACGTCTTAAAGGCGCCTATATAATTAAGGCCACCGGCTGCAAAAAGGACGCCAATGGTAATATCGAAGAAATATATTGTGAATACGACCCCGACACAAAGAGCGGAATGCCAGGCAGCATGCGAAAAGTGAAAGGGACCTTGCACTGGGTTTCGGCAAAGCATTGTATAAATGCCGAAGCACGCCTTTACGACCGTCTGTTCAGCGTTGAGAACCCATCGAAAGAATCTGAAGAAAATGGCATCGATTTCCGCGAATTGCTCAACCCAGATTCGCTCAAAGTAGTTGAAAATGTCAAAATTGAGCCTTATTTGGCTGAGATTGCCAAACCTGGCGACAAATTCCAGTTCCAGCGTATTGGCTATTTCGCTGTCGACCCCGACTCAACTGCCGACAGGCTCGTGTTCAACCGCACCATCGGACTTAAGGATTCTTGGGAAAAAGAACAAAAGAAAGCTTGATATCCCCTACTCTATTCTATCAATAAAAAAGCCTTGGACCAACGCCAAGGCTTTTTCTATTATTATTTCAAAATTATATCTCCAAAAAATTCTGGTCGATGAAAATCTGGTTTCGGAGCATCAATGGGTGCCCAACTTAAAAAATGAGGCAAACTGGTTTTATCTCCACATTTATATAAATTGCCCTTTAGCCTAACCGGAGCATTATTAATGTCGACATTAATCACATCAAGTGGTATGGCAACAGTCAAGCTCCATGGGAACAGCCCCTCCATCTCCTCGAACGGACGATTTCCGCACGAAGCATATCTACGGATACTATCAAGGACGTCATCACTCAATTTTGTATGTTGCTCACGGTTCAAACGCCTCGAAGCATTAATGGTCCCGATGCAATTAAACTCAAAATTCCAATACTCCTTATCTTCGGGATGCTTGACAAAGAATTCAACACAACTATCCTCGTAAACAGGCGAATTGTTTTCCCAGTTTACAGCGCGCAGATAATTGCCACGGACAAAAAAATCAACATACAGATAGCGCGAAGAATATGCCATTGCAAATGCTGTAATTGGATGATATGGGAACTCATCGGCCCAGTTGCGACACTCTATGCTATGCTTCTCCGAATTTTGTTCGAGATACTCACTTACATCTTCTAACGACATTGAATCGAGAGAATCCACCCGTTCAACCTCTATGCTCTTGACATTCATAACATTAAAAAATCTTTTAATCCCCACACTAAGCCAACCATCGACATTATTATTATCACAACGCCAATTATCCTGTTGACAAGCCATATGCTCCGCAAATTGAAATGAGCCCTTACCTTATTGACGAAAAAAGTAATTGTCAGCCACCAAAGCATTGCCCCAAGTACTATAAACACAAAGCCAAGCGCCGTGATATAGACACTCATCTCTGGTTGCAGAAAATTAAATCGTGCAAACAAGCCTATGATGAGAAATAATATCAATGGGTTGGAAAATGTCAAGAAGAATCCTGTTATAAAATCCTGTGTATAAGTATTTTTCTGCTTAATATCACCCGGTGATTTCACTCTTCCCGCCGGATTTCTCTTTATCAAGTATGCACCAAACACAAGGAGCACTATACTGCCCAATATCTGTATAATATTCTGGTTGGTCTCGATGAAATCTATGATAAACGACATTCCCAGACCTGTGAGCATACAATATATAATATCCGACATGGCTGCCCCCACACCGGTGAAGAATCCAGCCCACTGGCCTTTGTTTAGAGTACGCTGTATGCACAACACTCCTATCGGTCCCATCGGCGCCGATATCAATATTCCAATGGCAAGTCCTCTTAATATCGTATATAAAGCTAACTCCATTTACTACACAAATTAGTACAAAGTTAAGTTATATATGGCTTATTGCAAAATTTTCATTCCTTAAATATATTTCGCCTCTCCTAATTTACATTTCACGGATAAAGCTAAATCGCATGTAATCAATACAATTCAGATATTTGGCATATTAATTGTCAACAAAATTTGCCATTTACCTTTTATATATATACTTTTATAATGCTGAAACCAATACATTCGTGAAAATGTACAGATTATTAATCATATTGTCAACTATTTTGTCTGCCCTTAACTGCATGCCTTCTGAGTTGCTTTTCATCAACGAACAGAACAGATTTCTATCGTATGGGCAAGCTCAGAATGCCATTATCGACAATGGATGCATTGTAATCGACAACCCTACAAGCCGCGACATGTTCAATATTGCCGAATTAAAAGCCGAAGCAAAAGCCTGGAGGATGGACATAGTGATTGCAAACCTCAACAATGCAGAAGGAAAGAAATACAACTACAACTCAGCCAACGGCAAACGCCATAAAACCGCAAATACCACATGGGGTGTCGTTTGGAATTACTCCGACAGTCTGAATTACTATGCTTTAGAACTTAAATCGAACAATACAAGTCTATACGATTCTTTCGACGTCAGAAGCATTGAGGCCACTGTATGCCAAATATCCAACGGGCAAGCCATCGAAATTGCCCGAAAATCAATTGCAAAGGGCATCAACTTGTACACTGGCTTCAACAGAATACGTTTGGAATCGGTCGACGGAAAAATCACGATAAGCATCAGACAAAAAAAGTTTACAGAAATAGCAGTTGTAGAAAACTGCACGCACAGCCTTACATTAGGCTATTTCGCCGGACCGGGTTCTAAAGTGGCATTGCAGAACATAGTGTTTGAGTACGAGCCTCTACACATCAAATCTATCACCACCAACTGGACCATGGATTCACTCAACCGGCATTTTGAAAATTCGACAGACCCTATAGAAGGCTTCTGGGACTACTTCGACCGCAACATTTCAGGTAAAGGGGTAATAATCGGCGGCAAGTACTCATTGGCTATTGTGAAAACCGAAACCGGCTACGACATCATATATATCAGTGGAGCCACCTCATCGGCCGAGAATTGGACCACCGGTATGAAAAAAGGATGCATTACCCCTACCCGATTTGTTGGTAACTTCAATTTGATTTGGTACGACTCAAACACAGAAGCGATGTCCGACGACAACTATGTCCAGTTAGTTGACGGCTCTATTCTCGAGGCACATTTCCCGGTGGAAAAAAGCATGATTCGATTTGTAAAACGCAAATAAAGTACGTTGTTCATATTATCGGCAATTCTTTGTGTAGTCCGCGCCTATTTTGTAACTTTGCAGTTGTATATAAACTCAATGTTATATGATAGTTTTCTTCAAAATAGGTGCAAAGAGTGTTTTTGCAGTTGAATCAAAACGGAAATTCGACCAGTGTGAACTTGAGAAGCTCGAATGGCTGTTCAGCGGAGCCAAGCATGTAAAATCAAAGTCGCTTAAAGGTGTGTTCGTAGGACCTCGTCGTGAAATGATTACCCCTTGGAGCACAAATGCCGTAGAAATTACCCAGAACATGGGGTTGGACGGCATCTCTCGTATTGAAGAGTATTTCAAAGTTGACTCCGACACACCCGAATACGACAAAATGCTTCAACGAGTATACAAGGGTCTCGACCAAAGTATTTTCACCATAACCAAGACTCCCGACCCGATAGTTTACATCAATAATATTGAGGAATACAACATTCAGGAAGGTCTTGCACTGAATCCCGACGAGATTAATTATCTCAAAGGCCTCAGCACAAAGCTTGGCCGTCCGCTCACCGACTCTGAAGTGTTCGGTTTCTCTCAAGTTAACTCCGAGCACTGCCGTCATAAAATCTTCAACGGCACATTCATCATCGATGGGAAAGAAATGGAATCGTCTCTATTCAAGATGATTAAGCGCACATCCCAGGTAAACCCCAACAAACTCGTATCGGCTTACAAGGACAATGTCGCATTCGTGGAAGGTCCTCGAATCAAACAATTCGCACCAAAGAATCCCGAACGCCCCGACTATTTCGATGTAACCGACATCGACACCGTGATATCGCTCAAAGCCGAAACCCATAACTTCCCAACCACTGTAGAGCCATTCAACGGTGCTGCCACAGGCACCGGCGGCGAAATTCGTGACCGTCTTGGTGGCGGTATGGCCAGCCTTCCTATAGCCGGAACAGCCGTATATATGACTGCCTACCCACGAAGCGAAGCCGACAGAAAATGGGAAATGGTGACAATGCCACCTCGCAACTGGCTCTATCAAACTCCGGAAGAGATACTCATAAAAGCTTCAAATGGTGCTTCAGACTTCGGAAATAAGTTTGGCCAGCCGCTAATCTGTGGCTCGCTCCTCACTTTCGAACATGAGGAAAACGGCAATCAGTATGCCTACGACAAAGTGATAATGCTTGCTGGAGGTGTTGGTTTTGCCAATAAGCGCGACGCAATCAAGGGCACTCCAGAACCTGGAGAAAAAGTGGTGCTTATGGGCGGCGACAACTACCGAATCGGCATGGGTGGCGGCGCTGTTTCTTCGGTTAACACCGGCATGTACGACAATTCCATCGAACTCAATGCCGTACAGCGAGCTAACCCCGAAATGCAGAAGCGTGTGTCGAACGTAATCCGTGCACTCGCCGAAAGCGAAACCAACCCAATTATCTCAATCCACGACCATGGCGCAGGCGGCCATCTAAACGCACTCAGCGAACTCGTTGAAGCCACTGGCGGAAAAATTGAAATCGGCAAATTGCCTATTGGTGACCCCACCCTTTCGTCCAAGGAAATTATCGGAAACGAATCACAGGAGCGTATGGGCATGGTAATCGAAGAAAAGGATATTGATAAAGTACGTCAGATAGCCGAACGCGAACGCGCCCCATTCTACGTGATTGGAGAAACTACAGGCGACAACCGTTTTGTTTTCGAACAAGAAGACGGAGTTAAGCCTATCGACCTTGAAATGGCCGATATGTTTGGTAACTCGCCCAAAACTGTAATGGTCGACTCAACTGTTAAGCACCAATATGCAGGCGTTGAATATAATCAGACCGACATCAACAACTATGTTGAAACTGTGCTTCAATTAGAGGCTGTTGCTTGCAAGGACTGGCTCACAAACAAAGTTGACCGATCAATTACCGGCAAGATTGCCCGCCAGCAATGTCAGGGTGAAATACAGTTGCCTCTAAGCGACTGTGGCGTAGTTTCGCTTGACTATACCGGGACATCTGGCATTGCCACTTCTATTGGACATGCACCTCAAGCAGCACTCGTAAATTCCGCTGCCGGTTCAGTACTCTCCATTTCCGAAGCACTTACCAACATTGTCGGTGCACCTCTTGCCGACGGACTGAAGAGCGTTTCGCTGAGCGCAAACTGGATGTGGCCGTGCCGCAACGAAGGCGAAGATGCAGCCTTATATTCAGCAGTAAAGGCTTGTAGCGATTTTGCGTGTGCATTAGGCATCAACATCCCCACGGGCAAAGACAGCCTTTCGATGACCCAAAAATATGGTGACAAGAAAGTAATTGCACCCGGAACAGTTATTATCTCGGCTGCGGGCGAAGTTAGCGATGTTAAGAAAGTGGTATCGCCTGTGGTACAAAACAAGAAGAGCTCGCTGCTTTATGTTCCATTCTCAAAGTCGGCACTTTCGCTCGGCGGCTCGGCATTCGCACAGTCGCTCAACGCTCTTGGCAATGACGTTCCTCAAATTGAATCGGCTGAATACTTCAAGACAGTGTTCAATACCGTACAGAAATTGGTCAACAAATCATGGCTCTTAGCAGCTCACGACGTATCGGCTGGTGGTCTTGTAACAACCTTGCTCGAAATGACGTTCGCTAACGTCGATGGCGGTATGAACATCAATCTCGATGATTTCAACGACCCCGACACGGTAAAGATTCTGTTCAGCGAAAATCCGGCCATCGTGCTTCAAATTGCTGAAAACAATCTGGAGAAGGCAGAAAAACTGCTCAGCGACAACGGAATAACATCATACAATATCGGTTGTCCAGCCGTCGAACGCATGCTCATGGTTGGAAATGGTGATGCGCAATACGCATTTATGATTGACTATCTGCGTGATGTATGGTATAAGACATCATACCTGCTCGACAGAAAGCAATCAGGCGCTAAATGTGCTGCCAACCGCTACAACAACTACAAGAAGCAGCCACTCCGCTACAGATTCCCAAAAGATTTTACCGGAAAACTTGCAACTGAAGGCCTTACGCTTTCCAAGCATGCTCCATCAAAGGCAAAAGTAGCAATAATTCGAGAGAAAGGCGTTAACGGCGACCGCGAGATGGCATACTCGCTCTATCTGGCCGGATTCGATGTGAAAGACGTTCACATGACCGACCTCACTTCAGGCCGTGAGACTCTCGACGATGTTAACATGATAGTGTTCTGCGGCGGATTCTCCAACTCCGACGTGTTAGGCTCAGCTAAGGGTTGGGCCGGTGGCTTCCTTTGGAACGATACTGCAAAGGAAACATTAACCAGGTTCTACAAACGCAACGACACCCTGAGCCTTGGCATATGCAACGGCTGTCAGGTAATGGTAGAGCTGAACCTCATCAACCCAGAGCACGAACATCGCACCAAGATGCTTCACAACGATTCACACAAATTCGAATCAGAATTTATCAACGTGATAATTCCTGAAAACAATTCTGTAATGTTCGGTTCGTTGTCAGGAAGCCGCCTTGGCATCTGGGTGGCACACGGCGAAGGCAAGTTCTATCTGCCAGAATCAGCCGACAAGTATAATGTAGTGGCAAAATATGCATATTCAGGATATCCTGCCAATCCTAACGGCTCACCGCGCTCAGTTGCCGGAATAGCATCGGCCGACGGCCGTCATCTGGCAATGATGCCACACTTGGAACGAGCTATTTTCCCGTGGCAATGTGCCTACTATCCTCAAAGCCATTCACGCGACGAAATCACGCCATGGGTTCAGGCATTTGTCAATGCACGAAAGTGGATTGAAGCCAGAATCTCGAAATAATTCTCACAAAGGGAACCCGTTTTGGCGGATTCCCTTTTGAACTTTATTCAACAGCTCAAAATAATTTATATTAAATTCAAAATCATAACAATATAATCTGCAATTTTCCGTAATTTTGCAACATTATTAACGAATATAGACTCATGGATTCAAATAAACAAATCAAGACAGCATTAATTTCGGTATTCCACAAAGATGGTCTCGATAAAATTCTTGCTTTATTAAACAAGGACAACGTACGATTTCTGTCAACTGGCGGCACAAAGGCTTTCATCAACTCGCTTGGTTATGAATGCGATGCAGTTGAGGATCTCACATCATATCCATCTATTCTTGGCGGCCGAGTAAAGACATTGCATCCAAAAGTGTTTGGTGGCATCCTCAGCCGTCGCGACAATGAAAGCGACAAACGCGAAGTTGCAAAATATGAAATTCCTGATATCGACCTCGTTATTGTCGACCTCTACCCATTTGAGGCAACAGTGGCATCTGGCGCAGCCGAAGAAGATATCATCGAGAAAATCGACATAGGCGGTATCTCACTTATCCGTGCTGCAGCCAAGAACTTCAACGATGTGGTAATCGTTGCATCCAAAGCTCAATACCAGCCACTTTACGAAATGCTACAGAAGAACGGAGCCTCATCAACAATCGAAGAGCGTCGCTGGTTTGCCAAAGAAGCATTTGCAGTTTCGAGCGGTTACGACAGTGCAATATTCTCATATTTCGACAAGGACGAGAAATCGGCAATTCGTGTTGCATACAATGGCGCCAAGACACTCCGCTACGGAGAGAACCCTCACCAGAAAGGTTTCTTCTACGGTAACCTCGACGAAATGTTCACTCAGGTTCATGGAAAAGAAATATCATATAACAACCTGCTCGATATTGATGCAGCAGTTAATCTCATTAACGACTTTACCGAACCCACATTTGCCATTCTGAAGCACAACAATGCTTGTGGTGTGGCTTCTCGCGACAGCATCATTGACGCTTGGAAAGATGCCCTCGCCGGCGACCCTGTTTCGGCATTCGGTGGAGTGCTTATCGCCAACCGAACAATCGACGCGCCAGCAGCAGAGGAAATCAACAAGATTTTCTTTGAGGTAATCATTGCGCCAGAGTTCACCGACGATGCTCTGGCCATTTTGGAACAGAAGAAGAACAGAATAATACTGGTCCAGAAATCAACAGCCACAACCCCATCGGTTATCCGCACTGCGCTCAATGGCGTGCTCGTTGAAGACCGCGACACACATGTAGAGTCGCCAGAAGAACTTCGTCAAGTAACAGTTTTGCCGGTTAAGGAGAGCCAAATCGACGATTTGCTGTTCGCAAACAAGATTGTAAAGCACAGCAAAAGCAATGCAATTGTGTTGGCAAAAGGCAAGCAGCTCATTGCCAGCGGCATCGGTCAGACCTCACGTGTCGACGCTTTGAAGCAGGCAATCGAGAAGGCTCATTCATTCAATTTCGACCTCAACGGTGCTGTAATGGCTTCTGATGCATTCTTCCCATTTGCCGACTGTGTTGAGATTGCACATAAAGCCGGTGTGAATGCTGTTATCCAACCCGGAGGGTCGGTTCGCGATAATGACAGTATTGAATACTGCAACAATAACGGCGTTGCTATGGTTATGACAGGTATCCGCCATTTCAAACACTAAAAAATTTCTATCACTATTATGGGATGGTTTTCATTTACACAGGAAATTGCAGTTGACTTAGGTACTGCCAACACAATTATAATGCACAACGATAAAATCGTTGTTGACCAACCTTCAATCATTGCGCGAGATGCAAAGACCGAAAAGCTTATAGCTGTTGGTGAACGCGCCCGCGAAATGCAAGGAAAGGAAAATCCTAACATTCAGACCATTCGACCGCTTAAAGATGGTGTGATTGCCGACTTTACAGCTGCAGAACTTATGATTCGTGGTCTGGTGAAGATGGTAAGCTCGAAGAATCACTGGTTCTCACCATCACTCCGAATGGTGGTATGCATTCCTTCAGGAAGCACCGAAGTCGAGATTCGTGCCGTACGCGACTCATCCGACCGTGCCGGCGGACGTGATGTGTATATGATTAAGGAACCAATTGCAGCTGCTCTTGGTATCGGTCTCGACGTGCTTGCACCCGAGGGCAACATGATTGTCGATATAGGTGGTGGCAGCACCGAAATTGCTGTTATTTCACTTGGCGGCATCGTTACTGACAAGAGTATCCGAGTTGCCGGCGACGACCTCACCGAGGACATAATGGAGTACATGCGCCGAGCCCATAACGTGAAAGTGGGTGAACGTATGGCTGAAACCATTAAAATCAACGTCGGTTCAGCCCTTACTGAACTCGAGAACCCTCCGGAGGATTATGTAGTTCATGGCCCGAACCTGATGACTGCCCTTCCAATGGAAATTCCAGTTTCTTATCAGGAAATCTCACATTGCATTGAAAAATCTATATCGAAAATCGAGGCAGCCGTGCTTGGCGCTTTAGAAAACACGCCTCCGGAACTCTACGCCGATATCGTGAAGAACGGCGTTTACCTCACTGGTGGTGGTGCTCTTCTCCGAGGACTCGACAAGCGTCTGACCGACAAAATCGGCATCCAGTTCCACATTGCTGACGACCCCTTGCATTCAGTTGCAAAAGGAACAGGCGTTGCTCTGAAGAACATTGGCAAGTTCTCGTTCTTGATTCGATAAATAATCATTGTGCACTTAATGCTCAAACGAAGACAATGAATGGTCGATACCAGTCATTGTCTTCATTGAGTTTATATCAATAAGCAACTCGGCTAAAGAAGGTGAGAAATCTTATCAGTTTCATTATTAAGCACTTATCGTGGTTTGTGGCTATTTTCTACATAGTCATAAGTTCACTTTTGCTTTTTAATTCCAATTCGTTCCAGAAGTATGTATTCCTTACTTCAGCCAATAAAATGTCGGGCACACTCTACGATGCCACCAGCAGTATTACTTCCTATTTCCATCTCAAAGGCATCAACAACGACCTACAGCAACGAAATGCCTTGCTCGAAAACGAACTCGTTGCGCTTCGACAGCAAATAAAGGAACTGAGTTTGTATTGCAACACCGACTCAGCTGTTATCGACACATTGCCTCATTATGAATACTTCATGGCAAATGTAATCAACAACAGCATCTCAAAGCCATTCAACTACATCACAATCGACAAAGGACGTGCCGACGGCATTATGCCTGAAATGGGAGTGGTTGACCAAAATGGCGTAATCGGTATTGTCAACGTGGTGAGCGAGCACTATGCCCGAGTTATTTCGTTGCTAAACCCGAATTTCCGTCTGTCGTGCAAAGTCAAGAATCAAGATTGTTTCGGGAGCCTTATTTGGGGAGGTGCCGATCCCACCGAAGCGCTGCTCGAAGAGATGCCACGACACATTGAATTCATTCCCGGAGATACAATCGTCACCAGCGGATTCTCAGCCGTATTTCCCGAAGGACTTATTGTAGGCACCATCATTGATAGCGAGAAAGACTATAACGATAATTTCCTATCGCTAAAAATAAAGCTTTCGTCCGACTTCACCCAGCTTAGTACAGTGAGAGTACTGAAAAATATCAACAAAAACGAAATCGACTCGTTGGAAGTTGACAAACTAACATCACGATAACACCAATGGCAAAGACGCTTATTCAATACATATTGCTATACATTGTACTGGTACTGCTTCAAGCTTTAGTATTCAATCGAATCTGCATATTCAATGTTGCTGTACCATACATTTTCATTCTGTTTATCATAAGGCTTCCTGTATCGCTAAGCATCAATGCTCTGCTATCTGTGTCGTTTGCCATTGGCCTGACAGTCGACATCTTTTCCGACACTCTGGGCATGCATGCACTCTCGTGTACATTGCTCGGATTGCTCAGAAAGCCCATTCTTTCTCTGTACATGCCCCGTGAAGACGATGTTGAAGGATTAATTCCTACCATGCGGAATATCGGATTCCCGGTTTTCCTGAAATACTCGTTTTCTGTATCATTAGTGTATTGCATAATAATCAGTGCAGTTCAGATGCTCACATTCTCGGCCAGTGCAATTCTGCTGTTGCGCATGGTCGGAAGCACCATTCTAACATCGCTGATAATCTGGGGTATTGAATGCTTAATTAATTCAGGCAGTGCGCAAAGACTATAAGTTAGAAAAAAGAAAATATATAATAGGGGGATTCATCACCCTGATTGTCGCCATATACATTATCCGGCTTTTTGAGCTACAGATATGTGAGACAAAATACAAGGAGAATGCCGACTCGAATGCCTTCTTCAGGAAGACTATATACCCTTCGCGCGGACTTATGTATGACCGTAACGGTGAACTTGTAGTGTACAACCAGCCGGCCTACGACATTATGATGATTCCTCGCGATGTGGCTGAATACGATACACTCGACTTCTGCAACACAATTCAAATAACCAAAGAGCAATTGCTTAAACGTCTGCACGACATTAAGGACAAAAGACTCAATCCAAGTTACTCATCTTATACCCCACAAACCTTGATTTCGCACCTGTCGGTTCGAGATTATGGTCGTATTCAGGAAAAACTATACCGGTTCCCAGGCTTCTACATCCAAAAACGCGTTATCCGGCAATACAACCATTTAGCCGCGGCAAATGTGGTGGGCAATATCCGTGAAGTCAATACCCGCGACATAGAAAACGACGATTACTACAAACCCGGCGACTATACAGGCGACCTCGGTGTAGAGAAAAGCTACGAGAAAGTACTTCGCGGAATTAAAGGCGAAGAAATACTGATTCGCGATGCACATGGCCGTATAAAAGGAAAATACAATAACGGTAGCCTCGACGTGTCGCCAATATCCGGAAAGGATATTGTGCTAAGCCTCGACATTGAGCTCCAGAAATATGGCGAAACACTGATGAACGGTAAAATCGGTGCTATTGTGGCCATAGAACCAGCCACCGGCGAAATCCTTGCAATGGTATCGAGCCCGACTTACGACCCCACCCTACTCACTGGCCGCGTACGTGGCAAAAACTATCGCAAACTTGTCGACAACAAATACAAGCCACTGTTCGACCGTTCTCTCCAGGCCGCATATCCTCCGGGCTCAACCTTCAAGCCAACCCAAGGACTGATTTTCCTCCAGGAAGGCATTATAAACTTGTCAACAGCATATCCGTGCTATCACGGTTATATTAATGGCATTAGAGTAGGCTGCCACTCTCATGGTTCTCCACTCACTCTGTTGCCTGCCCTTCAGACATCGTGCAACGCATTCTTCTGCTGGGGATTGAAAAACATGATTGACCGACGCTCAAAGTACGGCTCATCGGCTAAAGCATTTGAGGTATGGAAAAACTATCTGGTTTCACTTGGCTATGGCTATCGCCTTGGGACCGACATTCCCAGCGAAAGTCGAGGATTTATCCCTAACAGTGCTTTCTACAACAAAGTATATGGCGAAAACCGCTGGAGCGCCAATACAATTATTTCCGTTGCTATCGGACAGGGTGAAGTGCTTGCCACTCCATTGCAGATTGCTAACTTTGCAGCAACTGTGGCAAACCGCGGGTATTTTATAACGCCACACATTGTAAAGGAGATAAAAGGCGATACATTGCCACAGAAACTGCTCGAGAAGCGATACCCCACCATAAACCAGGAATACTTCAAAGATGTGGTTGAAGGCATGCGCATGGCTGTTACCGGTGGCACATGCCGCTTGGCGGCCATAAAGGACATTGAAGTTTGTGGCAAAACAGGAACTGCGCAGAACCCTCATGGCAAGGACCACTCTGCATTCATTGGGTTTGCCCCCAAAGATAATCCAAAGATTGCCATATGTGTGTATGTTGAAAACGGTGGATGGGGTGCTTCATATGGAGTGCCTATCGGTAGCCTCATGATGGAGAAATATCTCACTGGAGATATCGCTCCTGAACGAAAATATCTCGAAGAACGAATGATTCAATCAAATACAATTATCTATAGTGGCGTCAGGAAATACTAACATATCAGTTTTCAGGTCAGTCGACACTCTGACCGTGTTTCTCTACATGGTGTTTGTAATTTGTGGAGCCATAAGCATTTATGCTGCAAGTTACGACTACGACAATGCCTCCCTGTTCGATTTCTCAGAGTTCTCCGGCAAACAATTTTTGTGGGTGGGCATATCGTTGTTCGTAGCAATGTCGTTGTTGCTGATCGAGGCACGAATGTACGAAACGTACGCCTACCTGATTTATGTGATAATGGTATTGGTGCTTATAGCCACCATATTCATTGCCCCTGACATCAAGGGATCGCGCTCGTGGATAGTTCTTGGTCCAATCAGTTTACAGCCGGCAGAATTGGCAAAGTCGGCCACAGCTCTGGCACTGGCAAAGTTATTCAGCTCATACAACTTCGTACTCAATCGGAGCTGGCACAACTACCTAAGATCATTCATCATAATATTCATCCCCATAGTCTTGATTCTTGCGCAGCGCGAAACAGGGTCGGCATTGGTATATGTGTCGCTGATATTTGTGCTGTATCGTGAAGGAATGAGTGGAATAGTTCTCTTCTCGGGTCTTTTGGCTATAGTATACTTCGTGGTCGGTGTCAAATTCACCGAAACCATTGTTATGGGAATCCCAAGCGGACAGTTTTCTGTATTCATTATGGTAATGGTGGTGTTCACCGCAATGCTATTCGGTTATTGCAAAGCATTCATTCTCGGACGTAATGTAATGCTCGGCTTCATTGCATCAGGATTGATTGCCGCGGCATTGTCATCTTTCGATATCAGCATTAATGGATATGTGTTTTTCCTTTCGGTACTTGGCATTGCTGTTGTATACGTCGTTATTTTCATTTTCAGCGAAAACATCCGGAAAGTTGCAGTCGCTATCGCTGTTGCTGCCGTGTCGGTGGCTTTTATGTTTTCAGTAAATTATGTTTTCAGCAATGTGCTCGAACCACACCAGCAAATGCGAATAAAAGTGGCTCTCGGAATCGAGCAAGACTTACGCGGTGCAGGATACAATGTCAACCAATCGAAGATAGCAATCGGCTCAGGTGGTTTTTGGGGCAAGGGATTTCTTAACGGAACTCAGACAAAGCTAAAATATGTGCCTGAACAACACACCGATTTTATTTTCTGCACAATAGGCGAGGAAGAAGGATTCTGGGGCAGTGCTCTCACCCTGATACTGTTTTTGGCACTGATATTGAGAATTATATTCATTGCCGAACGGCAGCCAACTACATTTGCAAGAATATATGCCTACTGTGTGGCATCATATCTGATTTTCCACATATGCATCAACATAGGAATGGTTATAGGGCTATGTCCGGTGATTGGCATCCCGTTGCCGTTCTTCAGCTATGGAGGTTCAGCAATTCTGGGATTCACCATACTGCTGTTTATCCTGCTAAGACTTGATGCCGCACGTCGCGAACGTGTAAACTATTGAATTGCCATCACTTGCTCAATGAATTCCTGGTCGCTGACGTCGTACGGAATCCAGTTTATCCTGAATCCACGGCGTTCCATGCCGCGGAACCAAGTCATCTGGCGTTTGGCAAACTGATGAATAGCTATTTCGAGTTGCGATACCATATCAGAATATGAAATGTGCCCTATCACGTATTCAGTGATATATTTATATTCCAACCCGTAATATATAAGGTCGTCGGCAGGCACTCCGCTATCAATCAGATGCTTTATTTCATCCACCATGCCATCTTCTAGGCGCTTATGGAGCCTTGCTGTTATCCGTTCCCGCCGTTTTTCTCTCGGTATATCTATTCCTACCACCACAGCATTGGTTATTGGATTAGGACTAACAGTGACAGCTTTCTCCGGATTATCCTGGTAATACTGCTGAATCTCTATAGCTCTGATTGCACGCTTGGCCGTGTCGACGTCGGTAATGTTATGCAAAGTCTTATACGATGCCAGAATTTCGGTTAGTTCAGCAAGACTCTTGTCCTTAAGTTCTTCTCTGAGACGTTGATTCTCGGGCACTTCGGGCAATCTGATTCCCTTCAATACCGATTCAATATATAATCCAGTTCCTCCACACAGAACCACAGCTTTTCCCCTTGCCTTGATATCGGTTTCCGCCACTTGATAATCGCGTAAATATTCATAGAGATTATATTTATAGCCGGCGTCGCAGATATCTATAAGGTGATATCTCACATCGCCATACTCCTGAAGGTCCTTGCCGGTGCCTATATCCATTCCGCAATATATCTGGCGGGAATCAGCGCTGATGATTTCGCCATCGAGATATTTGGCAAGACCCACAGCCCGCGACGTTTTGCCGGAGGCAGTGGGTCCAAGAATTACATATAATTTCTGATTGTCTCCCATCTGTCAATGTTTGAGATAGGTATCGAAATGGTCAAGTATACGCTTATACAGAATGCTTCGAACATCGCATCCGTTAATAGAATGATTCATGTTAGGATACACCATCATATCGCAAATCTTATGCTGTGCTGTAAGTTCAGAGCAATATTGATAGGTATTGGAAATATGGACATTGTCGTCGGCGGTGCCAGCCATTATAAGCAGCCGGCCCTTAAGATTAGGGATAGCATTGATTGCCGAACTGCAGTTGTATCCGTCCTCGTTCTGTTGGGGAGTACGCATAAAACGCTCGGTGTAGATTGTATCGTAGAAACGCCAATCAGTAACAGGAGCAACAGCAACACCCGCGGCAAACGGCGAATTCTTCTGCGACATTGCCATCAATGTTTCATAGCCGCCAAAACTCCAGCCATAAATGCCAATCTTTGACGAATCGACATAACTCTGCGATGCCATATATTTTGCCACTGCAATCTGGTCGATGCTCTCATATTTGCCAAGTTGCATATACACAACCGATTCCCATGCTTTTCCGCGGAATCCTGTACCGCGACCATCAACACACACCACAATGTAACCATTCATGGCTGCATACTGTTCCCAATCGAGTTTCCACTGGTTTTTCACCATCTGCGAGCTCGGACCACTATATTGCGAGAGTATCACAGGGTATTTCTTCGATGAATTGAAATCCACTGGCTTAATCATATAGCCGTTAAGCTGATTTCCGTCGCTCATGCATGTAAAGAATTCACGCTTCGGCACTTCTGGTGAGCAATACTTGTCTGCATATTCTTTGTTGTCGAGAATGGTGCGCAACTTAATTCCTTTTGCATTATAAAATGTGTACTGATTAGGTTTGTTCAGTTCACTGTGGTCGAGCAAATAATATGTAAAGGTGGAATTGAATGTTGCCTGATTCCAACCTGTTTCCTTCGACAGCTTGGTCATAATGCCCTTTGCATTCAGACTCGAAACCGTGCGATTAAGTGGACCGTCCTGAGTTGTCTGGAAATAGTATGTATTGGTAATTGCATCGTGACCATAATACTGCGTCACCTGCCAGTCGCCCTTGGTTATCTGACCAATAAGGCTACCACTGTTGGCATACTTATACAGATGATTGAATCCGCTACGCTCACTTGCAATTATAAAGTAGTTGTCGTAATAACGAGTCATTGAAATCACGCTCTCCACATTGATCCACGAATCAGAGTTGTCGGTGTAAACAAGCTTCGAAACTGTGGATTTCGGATTTACTGCAAACAGCTGGAGAGAATTCTGGTCGCGGTTGAGAGTCATCACCATCAACCTATCGGGTGAAGGTGCATACTTTATATTGGCAATGTAATAAACATTGTCAGGAAGCTTTATCTGCTTTGTTTTCCTTGTCTCAACGTCATAATTGTTTACAGTGACAATAGAATTTGCCTCTCCAGCAACAGGATATTTATACGAGAATTCACCCGGATACTTCGAATATTCCTTGTGTCGGTTACATACACCCTCATAAATAGGAAACGTATATGTTGGCACATCTCTTTCATTCCATTTCAGATACGACAACGTAGTATTGTCTGATGAAAATGCCAACGAATTCAGTATACCGAATTCCTCTTGGTATACCCAATCGGGAACGCCATTGATTATCTCTCCTATCTTGCCGTCAGTGGTTACAGCCACCTCTGTATCGTAGTCGAGTTTCTTCAGATATATATTGTTTTCATATACGAAACCCACCATACGTGCATCGGGCGAAAAGGTTGCAATCTCAACTTGGCCCTTTGCAGTGAGCGGTTTCATATTGTTGCGCTTTACTTCAAACACGTAGTACTCTGCTTTGAACGAATATCGGTAAATGCTCTCGACATTTGTATAAAGCAGTATCTTTGACTCATCTTCCGACATTATAAAACCATCCCAACTCTTTATCGAACAATTTCGTGCTGTCGAAGAATCGAATACTGCGCCAAGCGACTTTCCAGTCTTATAGTCGATTTTCTCTATTTTTGAATTATCGGTCATCTGATAATAGAAGGTACCATCGGCTGCCGACACCATTTTTTGTGGGCGTTCCGGTCGACTGCCCGATAGAGTAAAATCGGAAATCTGCAACGCATGTGCAGAATTTGCAAAAAGGGCAAGAGCTGCAACTGCAATTATAATCTTATTTATAAATGATGTTTTCATACTTTACTGATATTTTTATACAAAGGAATAAAAACTATTTTAATAATCAAAACGCACATACTATATTGGCATGTGCGTAGGCGCGTTATAGAAAAATGTTGATTTAATAACTTAATTGCGCATTATCCAAGCATCTGAATATTTATCGCGAACTGTATTCATATATTCCAGGGCCTGCGACATATCGTTGCTTGAATAGATACACACACGGTATTTGCCCGATTTCTCCACAATTCGGAGATTCTTATCAGAACATCTGTCTATATGCTTTGTCGCTGCTTCAAGCGACGGCAGAGAAGCTATAATTACACAATACTTGTCGGTAACATCCTCGTCATGAGCAACTGCAGTTTCGGACGATGGAGTCTGCTCTGACTTCTCACTGACCACAGTCACCGGTTCGGTTGGCAGGGATATTGACAATATGCCGTTATAACTTGCTATACGGTTACGGGTCTCTATATCTGTCTTAATGATATTCAGACTTGCCAATTGGCTGTCGTTAATGTCAACCGGCACCGGAGTGGAAAGTGTGAATAGCAATGTGAGCATAAACAACAACATTGCAGCATAACGGAACACACGACCAAATACCGGCACTATTCGTATACCGCCATCGTTCACTTCCTCTCCTTCAGTTTCATCATCTGCCTTCCTGTCGTCCAACTTGGAGATATTAAGGCTATGCAATCCGAAGAAATCGGACCATTCGACCTGAGAGTTATTTCGATAGACTATCACATTATCATTGCTAATTCCAAACGAGCCAATACGTCCCATCGACAGTTCTCCATCAGAATGGAGCTGAATCAATAAAGCCTTTACCTCTTCGTCAACTATGGAATTTGCTTTTTCATAGCTTACGCCTTCCTTTCGCATTATAGAACTCACAAGCATACCATCGTTATATGTCAACGACGGATTGAATCCAAGCGAACGACATGGAACAGTAATACGTTCATTGTCAGCATCAAATGATGATTGTTGGGTATGAACAATAAATGCTCCCCAATTAGGAATCACTACACATTCGTGCCGCTGAATCAAGTATTCTATGTGGTCAATAATGCAAAACATCGAACAAATTTACACAGAAAAAATGTATGGTGCAAGCCATTTTTTCAATTTTGTGCGGCTTCTGAAACGAATGCCTCGGCATATTCGCGGCTAATGCCATAGCTTACAGCCTTTTCAAGATTTTTCAACGATTCGTCGTTTTGGTAAAGAAATTTATTGAGTTTTGCTTTCAGCAAATACAGGTATGCGTTTTCCGGCTCGATTTTAAGCGCATCATTAATGTCGTTGCCGGCCGGTGTCAGATTACGCACTGCCAAGTGGCATTCTGCCCTGCTTATTATCCAGTCCACACGCTCTTTTTTTGAGAGCAAAAGTGTATATTGCTTTATGGCATCCTTATATTTGCCCGAAGCCTGGTTCCAACGCGCCTGTACCTCGACCGTTTCGGCAGAAATCGGTGATATGAATTTCATGTCATCAATCACATCCTTTGCCGCCTTTAAATCAGACTCTTCAATTAGGATTATTGAGTACATATACCTTGAATCCACATCCTTCTTGTCGAGTTCCATAACACGGGCAAAATCACGTTTAGCAAGCGCAAGGCTGTCGAGTTCATAGTAAAGCATACCTCGGTTATTGAGCAATGTCACTGAATTTGGAGTAATGTTCAGTGCAAGCGAATAATTATTTACAGCTTCATCGTTTCTACCCTCAATGCGCTGAATTGTGGCCAGGTTCGACAACAATAGCGAATTGTTATAATTTGCCGGCTCATCGTGCAATGCCTTTAAAATAAACTCCTCCGCTTTTGCCCATTCTTTATTATTAATATATGTGTCAGCCGAATCAACATACTCCATATAATGCTCAGATGCATAAGTAACTACCGAGCTTATCATGGCAACAAATAACAATACTATTTTTATGGTAACCTGCCTCATCTTTGTCTTTGCTTAATTGATTACAAAAATACTCATTTATACTTTCTCCGTTTTTATACTTTATCATTATTATGTAATTTTGTGGCAAATTAGCAAAAATATGTCGAACATAACTAACTTTTTAAAGAGCATATTGGCGTGTTTTCTTGGATTGCTTCTTGCCACATCTTGCTCTAACGACAATGAACCACCGACATCAGCCAAACGCACAATTCTGGTTTATATGATTGCCTCAAACAGCTTGGGGTACAATGGTTATGACGAATCCGACCTACAGGAAATGGAATCGGCAGTAAGCAGCAATTCGCTTAACGGATGTCGGCTTCTCGTATTTTTGAAAAACTACGATAACAATTCCACCCTTTTCGAAATAACTAGAACCAACGGAGTTGCCACCCGCACCACGCTCAAGACATACGATAATTCCATGGCTGCCACATCAGTGAGCCGAATGAGCAGCGTAATCAGCGACGTCGCGTCGTTGGCTCCGGCCAAAAGTTACGGTCTTGTCCTTTGGTCACACGCCAGCGGATGGGCACTCAAGCTCGAACGCAGCAATACAACAAAAGCCATGGCGGCAAACATGCCAATTGTACGAAACTATGGGCAGGACGGAACATACGAAATGCGTGTCAACGAACTTGCCGATGCCTTGCCCGACAATATGTTCGATTTCATTTATTGCGACGTATGCTATTTTGGATGTGTGGAAATTGCATACCAGCTTCGCAAAAAGACTCACTACTTTGTGGCTTCACCGACAGTGATTCTTGGCGACGGTATGCCATATAACCAAAATATCCCGGCTTTCTGCAAAGAAAGGCCCGATCTGGTGGCTGCTTGTCAAAACACCTTTAACTATTACAATGCACAGTCCGGCGAATACAAATCATCCACAATTGCGCTTGTCGACTGCTCCGCTCTCGATGCACTTGCCTCTATATCGGCCAGAATATTTGCCAACAACAATGCAGTTGGGAGCAATGGCATACAACAATACACCCTACCTTCCGATGGCAAATGTCTGTTTTTCGACTTCCTGCAATATATGAAGGCAATGGCGACCGACGAACAGGCTTCAGAACTCAACGCTGCATACAATAAAGCAGTGATATATAAAGCGGCAACAACTTCCATAATGCAACGGCTTACCATCAACCTCGACAATTTCAGTGGACTATCCTCCTACATCATGGGTATCGGCAATGAAACTAACGAGAATTATTACACCACTTTGGATTGGTATAAAGATACTGTCAACAAAAAATGAGCGATTTCACCACAACATCTATCGACTACGCTAAAATTGATTCAATAGCCCAATTAAAACATGCCGAAAAGGTTTCGGAATTTTCCAACCTTACGCTTCCCGACATCATCGACAAAATTGCAGGCAGTCTTATCGATTTTGCCTTCAAACTTGCTATTGCCATTTTCGTGTTCTATATAGGGCGCTTCATAATCCACAAGCTTTACAATGTAATCAAAGCCCTGCTCATTAAGCGAAACGTCGAGCTGTCGCTCCTGACATTCGTTCTGAGCCTGCTAAAGTTTGCATTGATGTTCTTCCTGATAATCATTGTCATAGGCATTCTCGGCATCGAGACCAGCTCGTTCATCGCCCTGTTTGCCTCGGCAGGTGTGGCTGTGGGTATGGCACTGAGCGGAACATTGCAGAATTTTGCCGGTGGAGTCCTAATACTCCTCATCAAGCCGTACAAAGTGGGCGATTACATTGAAGTTGAAGGATACAGCGGAAAAGTCAAGGAGATACAAATATTCTTTACTATCCTAAACACTGTCGACAACAAATCAATTATTATTCCTAATGGAAAGCTGTCAACTGGCTCGATAAACAACTATTCAAAAGAGGGATACCGTCAAGTGGAATGGAACATCTCCATTTCTTATGGCGACAACGTAGATACTGCCAGAAAAGAAATTATGCGAATTCTCGCCGAGGACAGCCGAATAATTGCCGGCCCTGAAAAAATAGTTGCTGAACCGCAACCCGTTGAACCCGAAAGCAGCAACAAATGGCATAAGCAAACAAGCCCTATTGGCATCAGCACAGAAGACGAAATAAAGCTTGCCCGATTAATCATAACGCCTCCTACAGTTGTGCTCAAGGAACTTGCCGACAGCAGCATTGTCGTCATGGCACGGGCATGGACCAAATCGGAAACATACTGGAGCGTGTATTACGACATAAACGAAAAAATTTACAATGAACTGCCAAAATCGGGCATCAACTTCCCATTCCCGCAGCTCGATGTTCACCTCAACAGCAACCAGGCATAACAACATTTTGCAATAATTTTGCGTTAAATCTTGTCATATATATAGAAAGCCCAAAAACATTCAGTATATTTGCGTAATGTAACATATCCGGACAAGAAAGCACATAAGTGCCAGCCGGATTCGGGTAGAATTCCCATTTTCGGGCTTATAAGCCACGAATGACAAGGGGAACATTTTATCTGCCGTCACAAGTATCTATAAGTTAGATACTTTTGCTATGATAAATAAAAAACTATATAAATGATAAGTAAATGGAATTACGAGCCACTTACATCAGACGAGCAAAAATTAGAAACGACATTGACGAAGGAAGTAACTAATTGCAAGCCAATTAGTGAGCTTTTGATTCAGCGCGGAATCACCACCGTTGCCGAATCTAAGCGTTTTTTCCACCCGTCATTGTCAGATCTGCACGATCCATTTCTGATGCCAGATATGGATAAGGCTGTGAGTAGGCTGAACAAAGCATTAGGGAAGAAAGAACGAATTATGGTTTATGGCGATTACGACGTCGATGGCACCACATCGGTGGCATTGGTGTATAAATATCTCCTGAATTATTATTCCAACCTTGAATACTACATCCCGACCCGTTACGAAGAAGGTTATGGCATATCGCTGAAAAGCATCGACTATGCCGTCAGCAAAAACGTAAAACTGATTATTGTGCTCGATTGCGGCATTAAAGCAATCGACGAAATCAAGTATGCCAAAGAACATGGCATCGATTTTATCATTTGCGACCATCATGTGCCCGACGACGATCTGCCTGAAGCCGTAGCAATTCTGAATCCTAAGATTCCCGGCAGCACCTACCCTTACCATCACCTTTCCGGTTGCGGTGTAGGATTCAAGTTCATGCAGGCCTTTGCCCTAAGCAACTCACTCAACGACACCAACGAGCTCGAATCGTTACTCGATTTGGTTGCCGTCAGCATCGCTGCCGATATTGTGCCTATGACCGGCGAAAACCGAATTCTTGCTTATTATGGCCTCAAACGGCTTAACTTCAGCCCAAATGTAGGGCTTCGAAGCATAATAAAAATATGCAATCTCTCGCACAAGGAGATCACCATCAGCGATGTGATTTTCAAGATCGGGCCTCGTATAAATGCATCGGGACGAATGCAGTCGGGCATGGAAGCTGTAGAGCTTCTGGTTTCCAAAGATTCCTCTGATGCTTATCAGCGCGCCAAGAACATCGACCGCTACAATCAAGACCGAAAAGAACTCGACAAAAGAATTACTGAAGAAGCAAACAATATTCTTGAAAACAGCGGCGAGCTCAACAACGGCAAGCGCTCAATCGTAATCTACAATAAAGACTGGCATAAAGGCATTATCGGAATTGTAGCATCGCGCCTCACAGAACTATACTACAAGCCCTCGGTGGTGCTCACCTATGCCGATGGCATTGCCACAGGCTCATCGCGTTCGGTGCAAGGATTCGACGTATATAAGGCTGTAGAAGCCACTCGCGACCTGCTTGAGAATTTCGGTGGCCACACATATGCCGTAGGTCTGTCGCTCAAAGAGGAGAACATTCCCGAATTCACACGCCGATTCGAACAATATGTTGCCGATACCATTGAGCCGCAACAACTCACTCCGGCCATATCTATCGACACTTATCTAAATTTCTCCGATATAAACACTGAGTTCCTTTCATTGTTGAAGCAATTCAACCCCTTCGGTGCCGGCAACTCGAAACCGGTGTTCTGTACGCTTTCGGTCCGTGACTATGGGACCAGCAAACTTGTAGGGAAGAAACTGGAACATATTAAGCTCGAAATGGTCGACGAAGAGTCGGGAAATGTAATCAACGGTATAGCATTCAATATGTCGCAACATTTCGATATGATAAAATCGGGAAAGACGTTCGACATCTGCTATACAATAGAGGAAAACAAGCACCAGGCTAACTCATCGGTGCAGCTTATGATTAAGGACATCCGCCCAAGCGAATGCAGTGATGGCCAACAAGGATAAATATGAAATCCTTCACAAGTATTGGGGATACGACTCATTCAGAGAACTTCAGGAAGAAATAATCGACTCAATACTTGAGGGCCACGACACCTTAGGCATGTTGCCCACTGGTGGCGGTAAATCATTGACGTTCCAGGTGCCTTCGCTAATGACCGATGGGCTAACCGTTGTTATCACTCCGATAATATCGCTGATGAAGGACCAGGTTGACAATCTGGTGAAACGCGGCATCAAGGCCTTATATCTCTATTCGGGCCTAACCATCGGCGAAATGCGTCGCGCAATCGAAAAGTGCATCAACGGCAATTACAAATTCCTGTACATTTCTCCGGAACGCCTCAATTCGCAAAACTTCATTGCCAATCTCCGACAAATGCCGGTAACAATGATTGTTGTCGACGAAGCACATTGCATTTCACAGTGGGGATACGACTTCCGGCCGTCATATCTCTCGATTTCAAAAGTCCGTGAGATATATCCCGAAATACCAATCCTTGCCCTTACAGCCAGCGCTACTCCAAAAGTTGCCGACGATATCGTTAAGCAACTTAAGTTTCACGACTACCGCGTATTCAAGAAAAGTTTTTCGCGAAGTAATCTGCGGTATGTAGTCAGGCAAGCAACAAACAAAGACGACGAACTCATTCATATACTGCAGTCGGTTGGAGGCTCGGCAATTGTATATGCCAGAAGCCGCCGCAAAACGAAGGAAATAGCCGAAAAGTTAACACTATATGGAATTCCTGCATCGCATTACCATGCCGGACAGTCAAACGAAGAAAAGAATGACATCCAGAACAAATGGGTCAACAACCAGGTGCGTGTAATGGTAGCAACCAACGCATTCGGCATGGGCATCGACAAGCCTGACGTAAGGCTCGTTGTTCATATCGACCTACCCTCTTCGCTCGAGGAATACTATCAGGAGGCAGGACGTGCCGGACGCGATGGAGGCATCTCATATGCTGTAACAATTGCATCGAAAAACGACAAATCTATTCTTGCCCGTCGCGTAGCCGAACTGTTTCCCGAGAAAGATTTCATTTTGCGGGTATACGAAATGCTTGGCAACTTTCTTGAGGTGCCCGTTGAAGCGGGATATAACCAGATATACGAATTCAATTTTGTGCTTTTCTGCCGCACTTTCAAATTTCCGGTTACACCCACCTACAATGCACTCAAAATCCTTACGCAGTCACGCTACATTGAATTTGTCGACGAGGTGGAAACACAATCTCGGGTCATGATTATTGCAAACAAGTCGGAACTGTACAATATTGAAGGCGAAACACCGGAAACAGCTTATGTGCTGCAAGCACTCCTGCGCTCTTATACGGGTCTTTTTGCCGATTATGTTTTCATTAATGAGGCCGAAATGTCATATCGCCACAACATTTCCGAGGAAACTATCTATAAATCGCTGCTCGAGCTCACCCGCATGCACATTCTTCATTATATTCCAAGGAAGCGGACGCCATACATAATCTACACCACCTCGCGGGAGCTACCAAAATATGTGGTTATTCCAAAGTCGGCCTACGAGGAACGTCGCGAACTTATTCAATACCGCTCCGATATTATGCTGAAATATGCCTTTGACGACGATTTCTGCCGTGAAAACATTATTCTCGAATACTTCGGCGAACACCGCGACACCGATTGCGGACACTGCGACTACTGCATTGCCAAACGCCAACTCTCAGGGACTAATCCAAAGCAAGAGGTTATTGAAGGAATAATGTATATGTTATCACTTAAGCCACGCTCAATGAGCGAATTCTATAACACACTATCTTTCCCACGTCAAACCATTAAGGACATAGTGCGTGAACTGGTGGGCGAATCATTGATAAAATACGACGACATGACTGGCATATTCTCGCTATAATCAGGCTAAAACAACGCAAAAAGTTTTTCCCACATCAATATCGTCAGTTTAATCATAAAATACACAGCTGCCATGGCAAGCACTATGAAAATTGCCGAAACCACCGCTTTACGGTTGACCTTACGTATTATCTCCGCATCGTTATTGATGTACCCGTCAATCAATTCCATATTGGCACTGTAGCTTTTGTGGAATGCATCGATTACATCGCCCACAAAGAAGGGAATGCACCCTATCAGCACATCTTTCATGACATTGTAAACAACGGCCACCGTCAATTGCACAGAACGTACGTGCACAAGCGAGAAATATATGAAAGGGATAACTAGCACACCCGACAACACATCGCCGAACCCTGGGAAAAACAAACCTATTACGGGGTCAAGGAAATATCGGTCGAACAGCAAAGCGATGGCATTAATCATGCGGTATGATTTCTTTTTAATCAAGGCTGTGCGTTGCTGCTCCTTTAACTCTGTCTGCACTCGTTGCTTTGTTATTTCATAGTGACGCTTGGCATCTGATGTGTCGGTTGGCATATCTTCGTTTGTTTATCTTTTTGCAAATATACTATTTCAATGCCATATCAACAAAAAGCATGCCGACAACACTTAGCCGGCATGCCAATATAAACAATTGTAAATCTATTATTTCTTCACAAAGAACTTCTCATAATAGTCTATGAAAGCCTTGTTCGACATTCTGATGCCGCCAGGCGTTGGATAATTACCTGAGAAATACCAATCACCGGGATTGTCAGGTATGGCCTTATGTAAACCTTCAACCGATTGATATACAAGCTTTACTTCGGCACTGCAATCAGATGGCGTAAGCATCTCTGCAATTTTCTTCGATACCTGTTCATCGGTAAACGGTGAATAAATATCCTTTATGTAATTCACCAGTTTATCGTCGGGTGCATCAATCTGGGCCACACACTTATGATAAACATCTGTAATGACACTCATCATACCCTTATCTTTGAGCAATTGTATTGCTGCACGGAACGCACAGAATTCGGCCATGCTCGACATGTCGATGCCATAATAATCGGGGTAGCGCACTTGGGGCGACGACGACACCACTATTATACGTTTCGGTTTAAGTCGGTCGAGCATTCTTATAATCGACTGTTTGAGCGTGGTACCTCTAACAATACTGTCGTCGATAACAATTATGTTGTCAATGCCTTGGCGAACCACTCCATAAGTAACGTCGTAAACGTGAGCAGCAAGGTCATCGCGCGAGCCGCCCTCGGTAATGAACGTACGCAGCTTTATATCCTTAAACGCGATTTTCTCGTTTCTTATACGCTCGCCCAATATTTCCTCAATCCGCTCGCGATAATCTGGTTGCATCGGATTGAGTTTGGCAATCCTATCAGCTTTCAGGCCATTGAGATATTTATCAAGTCCTTCAATCATTCCGAGATATGCCACCTCGGCAGTGTTTGGAATAAACGACAGCACGCTATTGGTAAGGTCGTAGTCAATGGCTCGCAAAATTGGCTCAGCAAGCATCTCTCCAAGTGCTTTACGCTCACGATATATGTCACAATCGCCACCACGCGAGAAATAGATGCGTTCAAACGAACAACGCTCATTCTTTCCTTCGCCAAGTATGTCAGTAATGGTTACTTCTCCTTTCTTGGAGATTGTTATTGAACTACCTGGTCGAAGTTCATTAACATCACTGATGCCAACATTCATAACGGTTTGAACTACCGGACGCTCGGATGCTATCACACAAATTTCATCGTCGGTATAGTAAAATGCAGGGCGAATGCCATTCTTGTCGCGGAGAGCAAACACGTCACCGCTGCCAGTAGCGCCGCAAATAACAAAACCGCCATCCCACAATGGCGCCGACTTTTTAAGGATTGAATTCAAATCGATATTGTCCTCAATCTTCGATGTAAGTTCTGAATCTGACGAACACGATGACTTAAATTTGTTGAACAGCATCTGGTTCTGGAAATCAAGTTCCGCACCCAGCTGCTCAAGCAAAAAGAATGTATCTGAATATATACGCGGATGCTGCCCCTTAGATACAACATGCTTAAAAATATCCTCAACATTCGCCATATTGAAATTGCCGCAAAGCAGCATATTGCGTGCTTTCCAATTATTCCGGCGCAAAAACGGCTGAATATACGAAAGTCCAGATTTACCGGTTGTGCTGTAGCGCAAATGTCCAAGATATATTTCACCCACATAAGGAGCCTCGTATCCTTCAGCATCTGAGACTGATATAGACTGACGGACATTGGCAAATATCTCTTTTATTGCACCGGCCCCCACGGCTCGCTCACGATAGATATACTCATTTCCCGGAGTTGCATGCATCTTTATACAGCTAAGTCCTGCACCTTCCTGACCTCGGTTATGCTGCTTTTCCATCAACAGATACAGCTTGTTTAGGCCATAGTATGGAGTGCCGTACTTCTCAACGTAATACTCAATAGGCTTCAACAAGCGAACTATTGCTATGCCACATTCATGCTTCAATACTTCCATAATACTAAAAAACATAAAAGGAGACTGTCCATGATAACGCAGCCTCCTTTTTCATGATTCATCTTATATCTGAGAATAATCGTTACACATACAGTAATTAACGGATAAATAACAATTCACGATATTTCGGCAATGGCCACATCTCATTATCAACCATCAATTCAAGTTTATCGATGTGATATCTGATTTGGTCGAAATATGGAACCACTGTATCGTGATAAGCAATGGCTTTTGAGCGCTCATCCTCAATCTTGTTGGCTTTCTTGCGTGCCTCAACCATTTCATTTACCATATTCTTTATAAGGCTCATATGGCTAGCCATGCTTTCAATCAGGGTCATATCCTGCTCGGCTATTGCAAGGCCTTTCTCCTTCGGGAACAGGCTCTTAATCTTATACACATTGTCA
This sequence comes from Muribaculaceae bacterium, assembly GCA_016292745.1. Lineage (GTDB taxonomy): Bacteria > Bacteroidota > Bacteroidia > Bacteroidales > Muribaculaceae > SFRY01. The sequence continues at coordinate 53,629 of JAEDFO010000006.1, forward strand.
AGCAATATTGATTGATAGCGTGTGGCAACAGGTATTACGTGGTTCATTGCCAAATCACCGAGCACGCGTGCTTCAATCTGAACTTTCTTGGTGTAGATTTCCCACTTCACCTCGTTGCGGGCATTAAGCTCAACTTCAGAGAATACACCGGTCTTCTTGAACATCTCAATGCTGGCTGGAGCGAGATATGCATCGAAGATAAGCGGAGTGCTGGTTTCGCAGTCAAGGCCACGCTTTGCAGCCTCAGCCTTCCACTCATCGCTATAACCATTGCCATCGAAATGAATAGGCTTCGACCATACAATAAGATTCTTAACCTCCTGAAGCAATGCGTGGACAAGTGTCTCACCCTTGGCGATGCGTTCGTCGACAGCTTTCTTGAACATAATCAACTGCTCGGCGACTGCAGCATTGAGCGCTATCATTGCCGATGCACAGTTGGCTGATGAACCTACAGCACGGAATTCGAAGCGGTTGCCAGTGAAGGCAAATGGCGATGTACGGTTACGGTCGGTATTATCGATAAGAAGTTCAGGAATCTGCGACACATTTAATGTCATACCTTCTTTACCAGCAAGCGAGATAAGTTCGTCCTTGGTGTTTGTCTCAAGTTTATCGAGGATTGCGCTTACCTGCGAACCGAGGAACATCGAGATGATTGCCGGCGGTGCCTCATTTGCGCCAAGACGATGAGCATTTGTTGCCGATGAGATAGAAGCTTTAAGAAGTCCGTTATGACGGTAAACGGCTGCCATTACGTTGGCAATGAATGTAATGAACTGGAGGTTCTGCATCGGAGTTTTACCCGGGGCAAACAGGAGTACACCGGTATCGGTGCCAAGGCTCCAGTTGTTATGCTTGCCTGAGCCATTGATACCAGCGAATGGCTTTTCGTGAAGAAGCACACGGAAATTATGGCGACGTGCCACCTCTGCAATAAGCGACATGAGAAGCAGGTTGTGGTCGTTGGCGAGGTTTGTCTCTTCAAATATTGGAGCAAGCTCAAATTGGTTAGGAGCCACCTCATTATGACGGGTCTTTGCTGGGATACCCAACTTATGGCATTCGAGTTCCAGATCGAGCATGAAAGCCTCAACACGTGATGGGATGGCGCCAAAATAGTGGTCCTCGAGCTGCTGATTCTTGGCACTTTCGTGTCCCATGAGTGTACGGCCTGTAAGAACCAGGTCAGGACGGGCTGAATAAAGAGCCTCGTCAACAAGGAAATATTCCTGTTCCCAGCCCAGATATGAATTAACGTGCTTTACATTCTCGTCGAAATACTTGGCAACAGCAGTAGCTGCCTTGTCAACGCTGTTCAAGGCACGGAGCAATGGGGTCTTATAGTCAAGCGACTCACCTGTGTATGAAATGAAGATAGTGGGGATACACAGCGTATTGTCGAGAATAAATGCAGGCGATGAAATGTCCCATGCCGAATAGCCACGAGCCTCAAAGGTATTGCGGATACCTCCGTTAGGGAAACTCGAAGCATCCGGTTCCTGCTGTACAAGCAACTTTCCAGCAAATTCCTCAATCACTCCACCTTTACCGTCGTGTTCAATAAATGAATCATGCTTCTCGGCAGTACCGTCGGTTAATGGATGGAACCAGTGAGTGTAGTGGCGTGCGCCCATTTCCAAAGCCCACTGTTTCATTCCGGCGGCAACACTGTCGGCAAGCTCACGGCTTATAGGCTCCTTGTTATCGATTGCATTAACCAATGCTTTGTATGCCTTCGAAGGAAGATACTTAAACATCTTCTCACGGTTGAATACATACTTTGCATAATACTCGTTGGGAAGCTCCTTCGGCAACTTCACTTCGATTGCCTTTCTGCTGAAAGCTTCTTCTACGACATTGAATCTAAGCTGTGACATAGTTTGTTTGTGTTATATTGAAACTCTTTTTAGTCTATTTACTGCCTCTATGGTCTTTTCGTAAGTATTGAACGCCGTCAAGCGGAAGCATCCTTCACCCGATGGACCGAACCCAACACCTGGAGTGCCCACTAAATGACACTCATTGAGCAACAAGTCGAACAATTGCCACGATGAAACACCTCTATTGCTGCTTATCCACACATAGGGCGAATTAATTCCTCCTGTGGCCTGCAAGCCTATGCTTTGGCATCCCTCAAGCAATATTTTTGCATTTCGCAAATAGTAATCAATGGTGGATTTCACTTGTTTCTTGCCTTCTTCGCTATATATTGACTCTGCTCCGCGCTGCGATATATACGATGCGCCATTAAACTTGGTGCATTGTCGGCGCTTCCAGAGTTTATTCAACTCATACTGTTCACCATTTCGTCCATAGGCAATAAGTTCTCGAGGGACAACTGTGTATCCACATCGTATTCCAGTAAAACCAGCCGTCTTGGAGTAGCTACGAAACTCGATTGCACACTTTTTTGCACCTTCAATTTCAAAAATGCTATGCGGAACATCATCTTCGGTTATGAATGCCTCGTAGGCGGAATCAAACAATATGATTGATTTATGCTCAAGCGCATAATCGACAAACGGCTTAAGCTGCGACTTTGTCAATACAGTGCCCGTAGGATTGTTTGGAAAACACAAATATATAAGTGCCGGATTCGACTTAGGCAGTTCCGGAATAAAACCATTATCGAAGGTGCATGGCATCATTTCGATATTCTGCCATCGGCCAGATACATTGGCTCCGGCGCGCCCCGACATTACATTTGTGTCGACATACACTGGATATACAGGGTCGGTCATTGCCACCGAATTGCATATATCGAATATATCTCCAATATTACCAGTATCGCTTTTCGCTCCGTCGCTGACAAAAATTTCATCAGATGCTATATCAATGCCGCGAGCCCTATAATCGTTCTGCGAAATGGCATCTCTGAGAAATTGATATCCTTGCTCCGGCCCATAGCCATGAAATGTGGTTGATGATGCCATATCGTCAACTGCACGGTGCATGGCTTCAATAGCTGCAGGACACAACGGCTGTGTAACGTCGCCGATACCTAATCGTATGATGTCATCGCTATTGGTCGATTCATGAAATCGTCTGACACGTTCAGCAATCTCAGAAAACAGATAGCTCTCCGACAGTAGTGCGAAATTTTCGTTTACTATAGTCATTTCTTCATTATTGCATTGATATAATACTCTCCCTCAAACACAGTAACAGCCTCGCCTGTCATATACACATGGTTGTTGCTTTCCTCCCAGTGTATCTTAAGATTGCCTCCGAGCAATTTCATGTTGACGCTTCTGTCGCATCGCCCCATAAGCACACCAGCCACCACTGTAGCACATGCACCGGTACCGCAAGCCATCGTCTCGCCGCTGCCACGTTCCCACACTCGCATAGTAATATCAGAACGAGTGTCGATTTGTGCAAACTCTATATTTGCCTTATTGGGAAACAATGGATGGCATTCAAGCTCAGGACCAATATGCGAAATGTCCATGTCGAGCACTCCATCGGTGAAAATCACCCCATGAGGATTACCCATCGATACGGCTGTTATATAAAAGTCGCCGGCAGAGGTTGCGATTGGGTAATCGATAACATCTGCCGGTGAATTTACAGGGATAAGTTCGTTTTCTAAGATTGGTTCGCCCATATCGACCGTTACATCTACCAGACAACCGTGGTCGTCGACATTCAGCGATAGCATCTTTATACCAGCCTTGGTTTCAAGCGACACCAGACGTTTGTTTGTCATCCGATGGTCGTAAACATATTTAGCGATACATCGCGATGCATTACCGCACATCTCGCCTTCACTTCCATCGGCATTAAACATCCGCATCCTGAAGTCTGCCTTTTCCGACGGCATTATCAATATAAGTCCATCGGCACCGATTCCTTTATGGCGGTCGCTCATCTCAATCGACAACTTTTCAGGGTTTGCAAGCTCACAGCGAGTGCAATCTACATATATATAATCATTGCCTGCGCCATGCATCTTGGTAAATTTTATAGTCTCCATAAGTTGTCGTCAATAATTACGTTGCAAAGATAATCATAATGATATAAATTCAAATAATTTTGTGTGTTTTTTTTATAAAAAAATTAGTTTTATATAAATAATGCAACCTAAACAGCAATATTTGTAGAAATATTTTATTTATATAGCTTTTATGCTTTCAATTTATTCATATATGGCTCTGTTTTATAGATTTTCGTATTTTTATTCCTTAAAAAATTATCAGATGTGATTTTTCTCATCTATTTTTCCTACATTTGCTTTATTGATTAATCTTTATTTAATATTACTTGAAATGAAAAAATTCAATTTGCTATTTGCTTGTTTGTTGTCGTTAAGCCTCATTGGCTGCAAGCAGTCGCCTGCTGAGGAAATCCCAGCAGAAACTAACGATGAGATTATCCTCCATGCTTGGTGCTGGTCGTTCAACACAATAAAGGAGAACCTCCCCGACATTGCCAAAGCCGGATTCACAATCGTCCAGACATCTCCTGCCAATCAATGCGTAGTGGGAGAAGACGGCGGATTGCAATTGATGGGAAAAGGGAAATGGTACTATCACTATCAGCCAACCGACTGGGTTATTGGCAATTACCAATTAGGCTCGCGAGAAGATTTCATTGACATGTGTAACGAGGCAAAAAAATGTGGCATTCGTATCATCGTAGATGTGCTTCCAAACCACACAGCGATCGACCGCAGTCAGATCTCCACACGCCTTGACAGTGCGGTTGGTGGACGTGAAAACCTGTTTCATGCAAACGGGCTCAACCCGATTGTCGACTACAACGACCGTTATCAATGCACCACAGGCGAAATGGGTGGACTTCCCGACGTAAACACCGAGAACCCTGATTTCCAATATTACTACATGCAATACGTCAACGACCTGCTGGCTTGTGGTGTCCGCGGGTTCCGCTACGACACTGCAAAGCACATAGGCTTGCCCAGCGACCCTAAAGACGAGAAATCGCCTGAAAACGATTTCTGGGATGTGGCTCTTGGCCGCAAACCCATTAAGGACATTTCTCTTGCACTACCTTACGACAGCCTGTTCGTTTACGGAGAAGTACTCCAGGACAAGAACGTTAAGGAAGAAGAGTATGGCGAATATATGAAACTTACAGCAAGTAATTACGGAGGACTGATTCGAAATGTGCTGCACAAGCATAATTTCAAAGCTGACAGCATCAGCAACTGGTGCCACAAAGTTGCTCCTAAAGACCTTGTTACATGGGTTGAATCGCACGACACATATTGCAACCAAAACGAATCGGCTTGTCTGTCTGATACTCTCATCCATCTTGGTTGGGTATTCCTTGTTTCACGACAGTACGGCACTCCCCTATTCTACTCTCGTCCGGCCGGCAGTACACGCCAAAACTACTGGGGAGACAACTTAATCGGAGCTCGAGGGAATGACGAATTTAAATGCAAGGAAGTAGTTGCAGCAAATATGTTCCGCCATGCGATGCAAGGCAAAGCCGAGCAACTCATTGTATCGGATAACGGAGCACAAGTGTGTGTAGCTCGTTCAAATGCCGGTCTGGCCCTTATTAACCTTGCCGAAAATGCCGAAAACATCAAAATTGCGGTTCCTTTGGCTGATGGCAACTACACCGACAAAGTGTATGGAAACAAATTCACAGTAGCCGATGGCACACTTACCGGCGAAGTGCAGCCACTAACATCCTACATTATTTATTAGTGAACTGAGAAAAATTTTAATGGGGTCCACAAGAAGTAGGCCCCATTTTTTGTCTCCGCATATGACAAGTTAATCGGGATATGTGTGAATCTGATTCAGGAAGTAAGCCTGCGATTTAAGCAGATTTCTCGACTGAAGAACCATGTTCTTGGTTTCGTTAAGGATATTCAAATAAAGCATGTTTGCCTTGGTGCTTGTATCCTCTGTCTTTATTCGCTTCACCTGATTCTTTATACACTCGGCAATGGTATTGAACAGCGACTCACGCATCTGCATTATCTCATCGAGGTCGGAGAAATCCTTGTTTCGCATCATTGCATTTATGCGTGAGAATATCACATCTACCTGGTCATTAACCATCTTTAGATCGGCAATCTGTTCCTTTGAAAGGCCTTTGTGATTGTTGTTGATATGTTCGTATGCTGGACGTGTGCAATGCAGCAATGCTTTCGACACCTCACTCAGATAATCAACCACCTGCACATAGAAGTGCGCGGTTTCTATCTTCTGCTCCTGCAAGGCTTTTAATGTGGTGAGCACTGAATACTTGCGTTTGCGCGCCAAACGGAAGATTGATTCCGACTCATCTACCATATCCTTGAGCACCCTTCTATTCTCGGTAAATAACGCTACAAGCATATGGCCATAGATATCGGTTACCTCTTCCATAGTTTTGCAGACATATTGAGTGCACGAATACAGTGCATCCACATCGTCGGAACCAGCAGTGATAAGTGGAGCATCATCATCGTTTTCCTTATCTGATTTGAACAGCAGATTATAACAAAGCACATATCCGCAAAGTACCACCAACGACACCAATGCCACCCAACTGCCAAGCATCAACAGATAAGTGACAGTGACACTAAGCAAGAACCCTGCCAATGCTGTAATGAACCACCCCGATATCACAATCATCACTCCGGTTATACGATACACAGCACTGTCACGCCCCCATGCCCTGTCGGCCAACGATGAGCCCATTGCAACCATAAACACTACATATGTGGTTGATAGCGGCAACTTAAGCGATGTACCGATACATATTAATATAGATGCCACTGTAAGATTAACCACTGCACGTATGTTATCGTATGCCACCGAGCCACGTTCCTCCTCCGAAAGAGGAGAAAAGCGTTTCTCGATATTTTCGCGCACACAGTTGGGCAATATCGCCTTATAGATGTTATTAGCCGATATAGCTATTCTTACAATAATCCGAGACGGCGACGAGGACCCGAAACGCTCATCCTCGGCATTCTGCGACGACAAATTTATCTGCGTATCGGCCACTTTCATTGCACTGCGCGAGAAGAACAAAGTTATTATCATAACCATACCTGCCCCAACCAATATATACAGGTTTACATGCGCCGGTTTGGTGAGTTCACTCATCAGCATGGTCTCACTCCCGCTGTTCATTGCCAGCATATACGATTCTATTCCGGCAATCGGGACTCCGATAAAGTTGACCAGGTCGTTACCGGCAAAGGCCAATGCCAATGCAAATGTGCCCGACAATATGGTGAACTTAAGTATGTTGAATTTCATGCACTGCAGAGCATAGAGCAATCCGGAAAGCACAACCCAACATGCAAGCAGGATAATCAAGACATTTTCATTTATAAACTGGTATGACTCGGCCGATACAAGGCCCGAACTCTTCAGCCCTTTTATCAATGCAAAATATATGATACCCACAAGCGATATGCCACACCACAGTGCTCCGAAGCGTGTGAATATCTTCTTATATCGAAATGAGAAAAGAATGCGGGAAATATACATGAACAATGAACCCGAAACGAAGGAAAGTACTACCGAAATCAATATGCCGGATATTATCACCAACGCCTTTCCGCTATTGATGTATTTGCCCATGTCGCTCAAAAACACATTCGGATCGTTCGACACTTTATATAATGCAACCGCAGTAGCTGCTCCCAACAGTTCAAACACAAGCGATACTGTGGTCGACGTGGGCAACCCAAGCGAATTAAATGTGTTCAGCAATATCACGTCGGCCATCATCATGCCAACAAACAGAAACATTATCTCAGAGAAACTGAACATTCCTGGATGGAACACACCATTGCGCGCCACTTCCATCATTCCATTCGAAGTTACAACGCCGAGCAATATACCAAGCGATGCCACCAACAGTATGGTCTTTACCGGAGCTATCTTTGTCCCTAACGCTGAATTCAGAAAGTTTACAGCATCGTTCGATACTCCGACTATCAAGTCGAGAATAGCAAGAACAATGAGAATAATAAGGATTGTGGTAAAAATAGGACTCATAATCATTTATCTACTTATGAAGTGTAAACGTAAATATCAAGCCACGATTCGCAGGACTATCGACACTAATGGTACCTCCGTGGAACTGCACAGCATTCTTCACAATGGCCAGCCCCAATCCGGTACCGCCATAAGCCCGCGATCGACCATCATCAACTCGATAAAAGCGCTCAAACAAGCGGGGTAAATGACGTGGCTCAACACCGATTCCGTTATCCGATACCTCGAAACAATAATCATCGGCGTTTTCGCTTTTCAGTTTTATAAATATATCTCGTCCGCCCGAATAGAGCACTGCATTATTTATCAGATTGCTGAATATAGATTCGACAAGGCTTTTATTGCCCGATATCTCAATACCATCAGGCAGATAATTGTTTATTCTTATTGAATGCTCGGCCTGACGCGATGATATATCCCGGCATACCGAAGCCACCAGATTGCTCACGTTCAATTGTTCTTTTGCAATCTGACAAGAATTATCGTTGATATCGGTCAAAGTGGTTATATCGCGCAACAAATCACACAGACGCTTGACATTGTCATGACAGGTGCGCATCAGTTCATCCTCCTGATTCTCGTTCATCCTGTATCGATTATTTATTATGGTCTCAATACAAGCCTGGATGGTGTGAACAGGGGTTTTTAGTTCGTGATTGATATTACTTGTAAGTTGATTTTTTATGCGGTTCTTTTCACGTTCCTCGGTAATCAAATCGTTCATCGACTTGTCTCGCTCAAGCAACGCCTTGTTCATGTCGCGATACATATTAATTATATGCGACGATATCTCACCCAACTCATCGTTTGGGAAATCATATTTCTCATTGTCCTTCAATTCGCGTTTCTCGGCCTTAACTGCAAAATCACGAAGCAGTTTTATGCTCATGCCAATCCGGCAGCTTGCAAAGTATGCCACTATCGACAGCACCACAGCAATAAACACCGTTATCCATATATAGGCCGTGTCAACCTTAAGCATATCGTTGAGTGCCGACTGATTATATGGGATAGCGGTTCTTACAATATAACCGTTGGCCAATGTTGCCGAATAGAAATACTCGGAATTGTCGACAGCCGATTGGCGTAATATGGTGTATCCCTCCCCATTCTTTATGGCATTATTTATTTCAGGCCTGTTACGATGGTTTTCCTTTACAGTTTCGTTGTTGGAATCATATACTACACTCCCGTCCATCAACACAATGCTTATGCGCAACGAATCAGATGGCTGCACAAACCGGAACCCCATGTCAGCGAAATTGCCGTTTATCGAGTCGACATCAATCTGAGAGATTAGCATGTGATTGATGTCTTGTAGCTTTTCATTCAGAAGATTGACCTTATACTCCTTCTCTCTCACATATTGTATTACAAAGAAAGATAACGCAAGTACCCAAGTGAAAACAATTATCAACAAAAACAATCGTTTCTGATACCTTACTCCACTATTTAAAAAATCCGTACCCATATCCCAGTTTAGTCTCTATATTTTTGCCATAAACACCAAGTTTCTTGCGCAATCTATTGATGTTGACATCAATAGTGCGGTCAACCACATATATATTCTTACCCCAAATGTTGTCGAGTATTTCTTCTCGAGTGAATATTCGGTCCATATTAGTAAGGAATAGCTTCATCAATTCAAACTCCTTCTTGGTGAGGTCAACTTTTTCTCCGTCGATCGAAAACAGTCGGCTGTCTTTATCAAGTTTAAGGCCTTGATATTCGACAATTCGGGGGGTAAGTTGAGTTCGCTTCAGTGCATTTTTCACTCGTGCCATCAATTCCTTCATCGAGAACGGCTTTCTTATGTAATCATCAGCTCCGGTATTGAATCCTTTCACCAAATCATCATCAGCACTTTTGGCCGTACAAAATATTATCGGAACATTTCCTACAGTCTCAGAGGCCCTGATATGCGCAGCAAGTTCAAACCCGCTCATTTCGCCCATCATCACATCAAGCAGAAACAATGAATATCGGGAGAGGTCTCGTTTCAAGGCATCTTCAGCTGAATAAGCCACATCAACTTCGTAGCCTTCAAACGTCAGATTTAATTTCAAAACGTCGCATATGGCTTTCTCATCATCAACAACCAATATTCTGTAGTCACTTTCCATATCTAAAAATGAATCATCAATTCCATCACTATTTTATCCTGTTCCGATTCCTTTACTATTGCGGCATCATCATAGAAATACTTCTCGTAATTAATACGCAAATCTGCTTTGAAAAGTTTTTCAAAACTCAACGTCGCACCACATGTAAGACGTTTTCGTGCGACATCATTTATAATTAAGTGCCCTGAATCATCTCTTACGCCATTGCTATGATTGTCCATACCATCGAATCGACTGCCAAAAGTAACTGAATTAAACACTTTTGGCAACGGCAACGTGTAATTCACCATAACAGTATAAGCATTCACATTATCAAACATGCTGCGGGCATAATGTTTGTTCATATATTCGCCCTCGATAAACCAACGGTCGTATTTCCACGAAATAGATGTATCGAAAATGTTCATTCTCACAGAATCAGGTATGACACTCTCGAATCCTGTTTCGAACTTCACATTACCAAGTTTATAGTTTACCTTTCCAGAATATGCAAAATCTTTCTTCCACTGTTTCTGTCCACTGAATCCAGAACCGTTGAACGCACCTATTTCCATCGACAGAGGCAAATCGAAGGGCATTAACGTTAGCTTTACACCAACATCTCTCACATTACCAACCTGTTTTGCAACAAATGAACGGTTTGCAAAATAAAGCAAATGAGGACCACGTGTAGCATCTACACTGAATGGCATACGCATCTGACCTATCATTATATTTGCATAATCCTTAAAGTGAATACGTCCGTAAGCGTCAAGAGTCTTAAAAACCCCTTCATCGCTGAAATCGAACTGCGCCACATAATCAATCATTGGCATAACCCATCCTTTTACCGATAAACGGGCATTCCTAACCTCAAATCGGCCAAGTGATTCTTCAGTTAAATACTCAAATTTGCCTCTGATTGTCCCACTAAGAACAGGTTTATATGAAAATCCGTCAAGATACGTTTCAGTTCCCAACGATTTAGCCTCTTTGTTATCTTTAGCTATGATATAATTCATTAATGACAATAAAGAGAACACACAAAATAGTAAAAATCTGTTCTTATTCATTTCTGACACAAAATTAAGTGAATAAATAACGGCTATTATAACACAGATGTAACAAAACCATGTATCATAGCCTAAGCATATTACAAAATTAATACAAAAGTATATAAACAGAAAGCCCCGGGGATTGCTCCTCGGGGCTTAGGGGGCGATGACCTA
>JAEDFO010000046.1 GCA_016292745.1 Muribaculaceae bacterium
GACTGCAACGCCGGTAACCACCACAAGGCTTTCGCCACTAACTTCAACCCCGAAATCAACATCCGCGAAATCACCCAAAAAGGCCTTTATTGGGAAGACGGGAAATGGGTGGAAACCGAACCGCTCGAAATCCACAAGACTCTCAACTACCCCGAAATAGGTCCGAAGGAGAGTTATCTGCTTCACCACGAGGAAATCGAGAGCCTCGTTATAAACTTCCCCACTATCAAGAGAGCTCGTTTCTGGATGACTTTCGGCCAGCAATACCTCACTTACCTCGACTGCATTCAGAACCTGGGCATGAGCCGTATCGACGAAATTGAATACGCTGCTCCTCTTGCCGACGACCCTTCGAAGACCGTAAAGGTGAAAATCGTGCCACTGCAGTTCCTTAAGGCTGTTCTGCCTAATCCTCAGGACCTCGGTGCTAACTACGACGGACAGACAAGCATCGGCTGCCGTATCCGTGGTATCGGCAACGACGGCAAAGAACTCACCTACTACGTTTACAACAACTGCTCGCACGAAGCCGCTTATAAGGAAACCGGCATGCAAGGCGTGAGCTACACCACAGGTGTGCCGGCAATGATTGGCGCCATGATGTTCCTTACAGGGAAATGGGTGAAACCGGGTGTACACAACGTGGAGGAATTCGACCCCGATCCTTTCATGGAACAACTCAACACCAAGGGCCTGCCTTGGCACGAAATATTCAACGGCGACCTCGAACTCTAACCCGTTTTTCTGAAAATGCAGCAAATTAAGGTCAAAATAGTAAACAAATCGGCCAACGCTCTGCCGCAGTATTCTACGGCAGAGTCGGCCGGCATGGACATCCGCGCATCGCTCAGCGAGCCGGTTACCCTTATGCCTCTGCAGCGGGCCCTTATTCCTACCGGGCTCTTCATCGAGCTCCCTTCGGGGTTCGAATGCCAGATTCGTCCGCGCAGCGGCCTCGCCCTGAAAAAAGGCATCTCCGTGCTCAACACCCCGGGCACTATCGATGCCGACTATCGCGGCGAAATAGGCATCATCCTAATCAACCTATCCAACGAACCGTTCGTGGTTAATAACGGAGAACGTATCGCCCAGATGGTTATCAAGGAATATGTGAAAGCCGAACTGGTGCAGGTCGACGTGCTCGACGACACCGAACGCGGCGCCGGCGGCTTTGGCCACACCGGCGTTAAATGACGCATCATCAATTAAGTTCCGGCACGTCTGATAAAAGGCGTGCCTAACATATTGTAAAAGTGAAGAAAAGTATATTTTTCATATTGTTATTTTCGTTGCTCGTGCAACTCTCAGCGGTGGCGGCACAGAAAACCGATGCCGAAAGCTATATGTGGAACGCTACCGACCGCAAAGCCGGATATTACTTTCTCGAGGCTGTACGCATGCGCCAGCTCGTTAAGCCCGACGCATACTTCGATCTCCTGAACCGTGCCCACCAGCTCGCACCCGACAACACAATCATCAGTTTCTACTACGGATACTGCTCTCTGCTGCTGGCCAACACCGATCCCAAGGTCGACGCTTCGTTTGCTCTTATGAAAAAGCACATCGATTCGCATCCCGACGATTTCCGCGAAGCACGACTATATGCCGTTCTCAACAGCCGTCTGAGCCGATTTGCCGAAGCTTCTCGTACACTCGAGAACATCGTCGAGCGCAATCCGGCAAGCATCGACGACAAATACACCCTTGCACGCACTTATGCGCTCGGAAAGGAATTTGCCAAAGCTGTTGAAATTTACGACAGCATCGAGGCCAACGAGGGTATATCGCAGCAAGTGTCGATGCAAAAAATCGAGATGTATCTATCTATGTCCGACACGCTGAAAACTATCAACGAGGCTCGACACCTCTACGAATCAGCTCCGCGAAGCATCGTGTATAACGACATTATGGGAAGTGTATTCCAGCATCTCGGAATGGCCGACAGCGCATTCGTTTACTTCGACAAGATGGAGAAACTCGACCCCACAAACCCCGAGGCACAGCTTGCCAAATCGTCGTACTACTACTCTATCGGCGATTCCATCAACCAGGACAAATTCATGTACCGTGCACTTACAAACGAAAACCTGGGAGTGGAGCAGAAAGTGGAGGAGCTAACCAACTACATCCGTCAGCTTTACCAGGACAACGATTCATCGGCCCGCATCGACAATCTGTTCTCTGTCATGCTCGAGCAGCACCCGCATGAGGCCGCCATCCGACGCCTTTACGGCAGCTACCTGGCCAACGAAAAACGTTACGAGGAAGCGGTGGAGCAATTCTCTTATGCACTCGACATCGAACCCACAAATGCCGACGACTGGAAAAACGTGATGGTTATTTCAATGATTATCAAGGACTACAAGCGCGCATTGGCTGCCGCTGAAAAAGCCCTGGAATTCAATCCCGACCAGCTGAACCTGTGTCTTTACATTGCTTCGACTCTGGTGCAGCTAAAGGAATACCAGCGAGCCGTCGAGGTGTGCCGCGATGCCCTCGAAAAGGCAAAAAAGGACAAACGGCTCAGCTCCGACATCCTCGGAACCCTTGGCGACACTTATCAGGCGATGGGCGACACCGTAGCTTCTGACTCTATATACGAGCAAGCCTTGGCTCTCGAGCCGGGAAACATAAACGTGCTAAACAACTATGCCTACTCGCTCTCGGTGCGCAGCAAGGACCTTGACAAGGCCGAACGAATGAGTGCAATAACAATAAAGGAACAACCCGAAAACGGCACTTACCTCGACACTTACGCGTGGGTGTTCTTCAAAAAACGTGAATACAACCTGGCGCTGATGTATATCGAGAAGGCCATCAACTGCTACGACGACCCAAGCCCTGAGCTATTCGAGCACTACGGCGACATCCTGTTCATGAACCAACAGCCTGAAAAGGCTCTCGAACAATGGCAAAAGGCTCTCGAACTCAATCCCGACTCCGATTTGCTGAAACGAAAAGTTGAAAACAAGACTTATTTCTATGAATAATCATTTGTCTCGCATATTAGCCTGCATCTTCTCTTTGGCATTGCTCATCGCAGTGCAAGGCTGCCGCTCTTCGATGCAACCCTCACAATCTGGGACGGCTACCGACATCGACGCTTCGCAAAGGGCGGCAATGATTGTGTCGGCCTACCCATCATGGACCAGCTTCGCCACCAGCGGTCGCGTGAGCATCGACAATGGGCGTATTTCTTCGTCGATGCAAATGAAAATCATCCGCAACAAGTCAATCACGGTTTCAATCCGTCCTGTCTTCGGAATTGAGGTGGGACGCATGATGATTACCCCCGACTCTGTGGTCCTTGTCGACAAGATGAACAAGATTTATGCCAGCGAACAGATTTCAAGCCTCACCAACGGTATGCCCTTCACCATCGAAGACTTCCAGAATCTATTGCTCAACCGCTGTTTCGTGGTGGGAGAAGGCACTCTGTCCGATGAACTGCTCAGCCGGATGAATATTTCCAGCCTCAACGATGGTGGCATCCGGATTTCCGCTAAGCAGAAGGTTGCCGGATTTGGCTACGCATTCCTTACCGATGCCAACAACAACGTCACTCGGCTCGAAGCTGCATCGGAGGCCGATGCCAAGCCTTATGCCGTTGACTACTCCGATTTCAAGAACGGCATTGCCCAATCGCTCAGCATCGACCTAACCATTGGCTCGATTGCTACTTCTATTGCATTTTCTCTCGACGCTTCGCGAATAAAGTGGAACCAAGACGTATTCGAGCCTATTCAACCACGCAACAATTATCGCCGCGTTGCCCTTATCGATTATATAAAAAACATTAAAATGTGATGCGTCCTCACTATCTGTTGCATATTGTCGCTTTTCTGTTGCTGGCATTTACTGTGCCGGCAACCGCCTACGCACAAAACAGCGTAAGCAAGGTTAAGAAGCAACAACAGATTATGCAACAGCAAATCAAGGACACTTCCGACAAAATCAAGGCCAACACCAAGCAGGTGAACCGGCAGCTCAACCAGCTTAACCTCATCACCGCCGAAATAACCGAGCAACAACGCGAAATTAATCGGCTAAACGCACAGGTTAATGCTCTCGATAAGCGAATAAAACAACTCGACGACTCTATAACCCTGCTCAATGCGCGTCTCGAGAAAATGCGCGCCAACTATGCTAAGGCAGTGAAACGTATGAGCCGCAAAAGTTCGCTCAACCAGCTAATGTTTCTCTTCTCGGCCGAATCGTTCAGCCAAGCATTCCGCCGATTCAGATATCTACAGGAATTTTCCAGCTGGAAAAGCCGTCAGTCGGAACAAATCATTGCCACTCAACGGCTTATGGAGAGCGAAAAAACAAAACAGCAAGCAGCTATCGACGAAAAGCGTGCCGCACTCGAATCAATCGACACCAATCGCCGGCAACTTGTCGACCGAAAAAAGAAACAGGCCGACGTGGTGGCTGGCCTAAAGAAGGAAGGCGCTTCGCTCAACATTCTGCTGAAGGACAAGGAACGTCAGGCCAAGAAACTTGACGAGGAACTCAACCGTCTTATCGCCAATGAGGAGCGCAAGGCCGAAGAACGCCGCCGTGCCGAAGAAAAAGCGGCCGAAGAACGCCGAATTGCTGAAGAGAAAGCGGCACTGGAAAAAGCGGCTGAAGAGGAACGGCTGCGTCAGCAACAGCTCGAACAGGCGAAAAAGCAAAAAGAGTCAAAAAAGAAGCAGGACAAGAAACCAAAAACCGAAACAAAGCAGAAGCCACAGGACTCCAAGCCAAAGGCTGAAACCAAGCCTGCCACAAAGCCAAAGCCACCTGTACAACAGACGAAGAAACTCTCCGAAACCGAAAAAGAGCAACTCCTCACCAAGAGTTTCGAACAGGCTAAAGGCCGCATAATGGCTCCGGTGGCATCTTCATACAAAGTGGTGAAACCGTTCGGACGGCATCGTCACCCCGAACTGAAGCACGTTGAAACCTTTAACGGTGGCATCGACATAGAAGTTGCCGCCGGCACAAAGGCCCGGGCTGTATTCGACGGCCGAGTGTCGGCTGTGTTCCAGACCGAAGGCTTCAACACGGTTATAATGCTCCGTCACGGAAGCTATCTCACCATTTATGTCAACATCTTGCATGCCGACGTTGCTACCGGACAGGAAATAAAGGCGGGCGATTCGCTTGGCACTATTTTCTCCGACCCAGATGACGACAACCGCACAATCCTTCACTTTGAAGTCCGTAAGGAAAAAGAAAAACTTGACCCTCAGATATGGATTCGTTAGTCCGAAATATCACTGTAATACCTTACTCCGACGCATGGCGACAGGTGTGGAACAATATCGTCGACTCGTCGCGAAACGGTACTTTCATGCACCGCCGCGAATATGTTGAATACCACCGCGATAGGTTCACCGACTGTTCTCTGCTGGCCTTGCGGGCCGACAAGCCTGTAGCTGTGCTCCCGGCAAACCGGGTCGGCTCCACCCTATTTTCGCATCAGGGCCTAACTTTTGGGGGATGGATATCATTGGCAAAGGAGGTTGATATGCTATCTATGCTCGGCATTTTCGACGCCACGGCCTCGTTTGCACGCGCCAACGACATCTGCCGCATAGTATACAAGCCAGTGCCGCATATCTATTGCCGATATCCAGCCGAAGAGGACCTATATGCACTGTTCCGCTGCAATGCCCGGTTAATCGCTTCGAACGTGTCGACAGCCATACCGCTCAGCTCTCCGCTCGCATTCAACCAGAATGCCCGCCGCGGAGTGAAGAAAGCACTCGATGAGGGCATCTCGGTAACTGAAACCAACGATTTCGCTCCATTCTGGCAACTCCTCAGCGAGTTGCTCACTGAGCGCTACGATACCTTGCCAGTGCATTCACTCGACGAAATACGCTTACTCAAATCGCTATTTCCAAGCAATATCCGGCTTTTCACCGCTTCGATTAACGATGAACCGATTGCCGGTGTTGTAATCTACGACAGCGGAACAGTGGCACACGCACAATACATTGCAGCAAATGCCCGTGGCAAGCAACTGCATGCATTGCCTCTGGTTTTCTCGCATCTCATCTCCAACGTGTTTGCCTCTCGCCATTATTTTGATTTCGGCACTTCCAACGAAAACAACGGTACATACCTCAACGAGGGCCTCGTACACCAGAAAACCGGCATGGGAGGCCGAGCTGTGGTTTACAACACTTACGAATTTTCAATCTGACGCCGTGAAATCGAGCATTACAAATAAAATAGTGAAGTCGATTGGCGTGTTTGGAGGTGTGCAGGTAATTTCCATCATCTGCGCCATCGTCCGCACCAAAATCATTTCAGTGGTAATCGGGCCCGTTGGTATTGGTCTGATGGGACTCTTCCTCTCGGCCACTGAGATGATTGGCTCGCTCACCACGCTCGGATTCCGAAACAGTAGTGTGCGCGATGTGGCATCCGAGACCAATCCGTTGCGCCGCCGCACTCTCATTACTGTCGTACGGCGTTGGGCCTGGATTCTCGGCGTGTTCGGTGCGGCCGTAATTGCTGCACTGTCGCCTATTATCAGCCTATACACCTTCGGCAACTACTCACATTGGTGGTGCTATGCAATCCTCTCGGCTGTAGTGCTTATCTCCTCGCTTATGAAGGGCGAGGAAGTGGTGCTCCAGGGAACAGCAAGGCTTGGCAACCTCGCTTCAGGCACTGTTATCGGCTCTGTGGTGGGGGTAGCGCTATGCATCCCGCTCTATTTCCTTTACGGCGAGGCAAGCATTGCTCCGTCGCTAATCGTCTATTGGGCTGTGGCTGGCTCATTCATGTGGCATTTCGGACGAAAAGCCACTGCAGCATCGCCCAAGCAACCCGTTTCTGCCTCCGACACTTACCGATTGGGGAAAAGTATCATCAAGCTGGGTGTATTCCTGACACTCAGCGACTCGGTGGCTCAGCTGGCATCGTATCTGTTCATCACATATCTCAACGCCTCGGCAGGCACTGAACAGGTGGGGCTGTATCAAGCTGGCTTCAACATCATAAACAAGTATGCAGGGCTGCTGTTCACAGCCATGTCGATGGAGTATTTCCCTCGTCTGGCAAGCGTGAGCCAATCCAGAATTCGCACTCAGCTGTTCCTTACCAAGCAAATCAACATCACACTTGCGGTAATATTCCCGTTCGTCACGCTCATTATCATTCTTTGTCCGCTTATCGTCCGCATTCTCTATTCGAGCGAATTTATTGATATAGTGCCTTACGTTACCATCGGAGTCCTTGGCACCTCACTGCGCGCAATCTCGTGGTGTATGGCGTTCGTAATCATCGCCAAGGGCCGTGGCTCAATATATCTTGTCACCGAATCGATAAGCGCTGTTTCAGGCTTGCTGCTCAATATAGTATTCTATCAGACAATGGGCATCACAGGCCTCGGCGTGGCCTACATCCTATGGTATTTGCTCTATTGGTTCATTATGATTGTGGTGGGTCGACGCTATTATGGCATCAACAACCACCGTTCTTCGCTTGCCATTCTTGCCGTGGTGATTCTGATGCCTACAATCGTGGCAGCTGCAACTCTGGCCGGTGCCACTACAATGGGAATTTTGCTCGCCGTCGTTTCTCTTGCAATTAGCGTGGCAATGGGCCGAAGGGTTCTCGCCAAATAACTCACACTGCCGGAAGGCTCATACCGTTAAGCTTGCGGTATAAATCGAGGGCATACACATCTGTCATGCCGCTTATATGGTCGATTACAGCCTGTATCTTGCCGAACAATGTGGGCGCATACACATCGTATTGCTGCGGGAATTTGCTCAGCAGCAGCCGCGAATAATTCTTTTCGGGATAGCGCACCGCATCAATAAGAGTCTCGAGCAGGAAGGTTATGATTTTGTTACCGGCAAGTTCGATGTCAACCACATCGCTCGCACAATATATCCTCGAAAACGCGACATTCGAGCATTCACGATATCCCTGGCGCACACGCTCGTCGATAGCATCAATCAGCTCGCCCTTGAATTCGCCGGCAAGAATCTGCTCCTCGTTGGCCACGAATGCCTTGGCACACTGTCCTACAAGCACACCGATGGCACACGACCGCAAATAGGCCACACGCTCGTTACGGTCGTCAATCCGCTCCATGTTAGTGATAATCTCACTGCGTCGCTCTCCGTCAAAGTAGCCCAGCAACAGCTGTATGGTATCGGCAGTGTTGAGAATCTTAAGCTTATGCGCATCCTCAATGTCCATTATCTGGTAGCAGATATCATCGGCAGCCTCAAGCAGATACACCAGCGGATGACGCGCATAACTGCCGTCGGCATAGCTTATTATCCCCAGTTCCCGCGCTATCTGCTCATAGCTCTCGCGCTCCGAAGTGAAGAATCCCGATTTTCCTTTCGTTCCGGCCATGCTCGACGGATACGGATACTTCACTATGCTGGCAAGCATAGAATAGGTCATGGCGAATCCACCCTTTCGTCGTCCCTTGAACTGATGAGTGAGCAAGCGAAACGAATTGGCATTTCCCTCGAAATGAATCAAGTCGGCCCACTGCGCATCGGTAAGCTCGTGACGAAGGTCGTTTCCTTTCCCCTCCGAAAAATAGGTGGATATGCACTTCTCGCCAGAATGTCCGAACGGTGGATTGCCAAGGTCGTGAGCCAGACATGCTGCCGCCACAATTTCGCATATCTCATCAATTTTCTGGCACCACGGCTCACCACTGTACTTCACCTTAAGCGCATTGGCCACCTCCTTGGCTATCGAGCGACCTACGCCCGACACTTCAAGACTATGTGTCAACCGGTTATGTACAAATATGCTTCCCGGCAACGGAAACACCTGAGTCTTGTTCTGAAGCCGGCGAAACGGCGACGAGAATATCAGCCGGTCGTAGTCGCGCTGGAAATCGCTTCGTATCTGCACCCGGCTCTCATGATAATCTTCCATCCCGAACCGCTTGTCGCATATCAGTCGGTCCCAATTCATTCGTTCCATCTCTTTTATGTTTAGATATGCGAATATACTCATTTCCCGACAAAAAACACTATCTTTACCCCTGCAAATCATTCAGCCATTGAGCAAGCATGGATTTTTCAATTATTATTCCGGTATTCAACCGCCAGGCAACCCTGCTCGACACCCTTCGCTCGGTGGCGGAGCAGTCGCATCGGCCTATCCATCTGATTATCGTCGACAACAATTCCACCGACGCCTCAATGGACATTGCACGACAATTCAAGGCCGAACATAGTGCGCCCGACTTCAGGATTGACATCACCGAGTGCACCACTCAAGGTGCTGCCGCTGCCCGCAATGCCGGTACCGCACTCGTCGACACTCCTTGGATGCTTTGGTTCGATTCCGACGATACCATGCGCCCATGCCTGCTCGAGGAATATCGGAATGCCATTGAATCGGCACCCGAACGTCCCGACATCGTAACCGTCAGATGTCTTCGTCATCACCTCGACGGCTCTACATCTTCCTCCAACATTTGCCACTCCAACTGGCTCGCCAACCACATAAAGCACGCAATCCTTGCCACTCAGCTCTTTGCTATCCGAC
Source organism: Muribaculaceae bacterium (assembly GCA_016292745.1). Classification (GTDB taxonomy): domain Bacteria; phylum Bacteroidota; class Bacteroidia; order Bacteroidales; family Muribaculaceae; genus SFRY01. The sequence goes on from JAEDFO010000046.1 coordinate 9,532, forward strand.
GCGATTTCGCCATTAAACACGGAGGTTGGGACAACGGTCTATCGCTTTGGATTGACTGGGAGTTCGGCATCCGCCTTCTATTGGCCAACCCGCGCGTGATTGCACTCAACAAGATTCTCGTCGACTATTATCTTGGCGAAGCCACAATCACCGGAACCGATTTCGCCTCGAAAGCCGACAAAGCCCTGACATCCATAGCAAAAGCGCGTACCGACATTCTAAATGCCGAAAATATTCCACACCGCAACCGATACATCTGGCTGCTCGATTACGTTACTATAATGCTCGCAGCAAAATGTCACCGCGAGCACAACCCCATCGGGCTCGCCATCCGCAACGAGCTCCTGGCCAATTCATATGCACCATGGCCCGTGAAACTGGCATTCCGTTACATCTTCCGGCACATTGCAGCAGGGCTACGCGGCGGAGCACACATTGCCGATGCCGTAATTAGCCTGTTCGCATAAAAAAAGTGCCAAGCCTCATCTCCGGCCCGGCACTTTTGTTGTTTATCCTAAAACGATGCTTTATTTCCGATTACCCTGACGGCCTCGTGCCATAGGACGATGCACGTTGAGCGAATCGTACTTAGCTTTCTGCTCTTCGGTGAGCAGTTCTTTTACCTTCATATCCAGCGAATCACGCTTAGCCTTCATGGCGTCGCGGCCAACCTTTCCGGGGTTCTTCATTCCTGCCTCAAAATCAGCGTAAAGAGCCGAAATCTTCGATGCCTGCTCATCAGTAAGTTTGAGCGATTCCTTCATATGGCTCACACGCTGCTCGGTGTTCATTCTCGGCGGGCGTACGCCGCGCTGTCCACGTTTACTCTGTGCAAATACCACTCCAATTCCCAATACGGCTACCATAGCCAATACAATAATCTTTTTCATAACTGTCACTTTTTATTATCTAATCAATGTCTTTGTTTGTCGTTCTGTCTTTTAGAAAACTTTTCCCGCCGAAAGTTTAATCAACACAAATCATAAAAGAATTTAACGGTCTCAAACTTGTCGACAAAATCCAACCAATCCCTCACCCCAAACACAATCCCCACCAAAAGAGTCATTATAATCATTTGGCAACTCACAAAAAATGTAGGAATTCTACTGAAAATGGCTTTTTTAGTTTATAAATTATGAAAATGGTAATAATATTTGGATGTCTTTTGCTTGTTTGCTTGTATACGGCTTCAGGGAATTGAAAGTATTGCGAAGTTATTTTTGGGCTCCACGGCGATGCTTTTCGAAGTTTTTCCGTAACTTTGCACAGTTATGCCCATGGTTGGGCATCCCCACGGAAAACAGTTTATAATTACGATGGCAGATATCTTCGACGACTCAACACAAACTGCAGCTCCGGAATCGAACGGCAGCGATTACAACCGTCTTATAACCCTCGACTGGCGTGAGCACATACGCCAACGCCCCGGTATGTATATCGGTAAGCTTGGCGACGGCTCGCAGAACGACGATGGCATATATGTCATCTTCAAAGAGGTGATGGACAATGCCATCGACGAGCACAACCAGGGATTCGGCAAGCTAATCGAGGTGGAGATTTCCGAAACTGAGGTTTCCGTACGCGACTATGGCCGAGGAATTCCGCTGGGCTCGGTTATCGATGCCGCCTCAAAAATGAACACAGGCGGTAAATACAACACCGAAAACTATAAGATGTCGGTGGGATTGAACGGTGTGGGCATCAAGGCCACAAATGCTCTGTCGTCGTTCTTCTTCATCCAATCGACCCGCGACGGAAAGTCGGAATCGGCTTCATTCGAGGCCGGAATCCTGAAGGAGACAAGTGGAATAGTCGACTCATCGGAACAAAACGGAACTCTCGTTCAGTTCATCCCCGACAATTCCATTTTCCACGGATTCAAATTCAACGAGGAGTATATCGAGACCATGATTAAGAACTACTCCTATCTTAATACCGGCCTCACAATTACTCTCAACGGTCGAAAATTCCATTCGCGCAATGGTCTGTGCGACCTCCTCCGCGACTATATGACCACCGACCCGCTCTATCCGGTCATTCATCTCGAAGGCCAGGACATCGAGGCGGTGATTACCCACACTTCGCAATACGGCGAAGAGTACTACTCCTTTGTCAACGGTCAGCACACCACTCAGGGCGGAACACATCAGTCGGCGTTCCGCGAAGCGGTGTCGCGCACCATCAAGGAGTTCTTTGGCCGCAATTTCGAGTATTCCGACATCCGAAACGGTATGGTGGCAGCCATCAGCATCCGAATACAGGAACCGGTGTTCGAATCACAGACCAAGACAAAACTGGGCAGCAGCAACATCACCAAGGATGCCAACAGCCCTACGGTGTATAAGTTTATCAACGACTTTATCAAGAAAGAACTCGACAACTATCTGCACCGCGAACCTAACACTTCCGAGGTGCTGCTAAAGAAAATCATTGAATCGGAGAAGGACCGCAAGGCAATGGCCGGAGTCACCAAGAAGGCTCGCGAAAACGCCAAGAAGATACAGCTCCACAATCGCAAGCTCCGCGACTGCCGCGTGCACCTCAACGACACAAAAGGCGACAAGCGCGAACTTTCATCGATTTTCATCACCGAGGGCGACTCGGCTTCGGGTTCCATAACCAAAACCCGCGATGTGGAAACCCAGGCTGTGTTCTCGCTCCGCGGTAAACCGCTCAACAGTTTCGGTAAAACCCAGAAAATCGTTTACGACAACGAGGAATTCAATCTGCTGCAGGCTGCGCTCAACATCGAAGAGGGCATCGAAGGCCTTCGATACAACAAAATAATCATCGCCACCGATGCCGATGTCGACGGTATGCACATCCGCCTGCTAATGATTACATTCCTGCTCCGTTTCTTCCCCGACGTCATCAAGAAAGGACACGTTTACATCCTGCAGACACCTCTGTTCCGCGTTCGAAACAAGAAGGAAGCCAAGCGCCGAAGCCGCAAGGGTAAAGCTGCAGCCTCTCCGGTTGAGACTTTCTACTGCTACACCGACGAGGAACGCGTTAACGCCATAAAAAAACTCGGTGAAAACGCCGAAATCACCCGATTCAAAGGTCTGGGCGAAATATCAGCTGAGGAGTTCAAGGAATTCATCGGGCCAAACATGCGCCTCGACCGCGTCAGCCTACGTAAGGATGATGCCGTGCAGGATATGCTCGAATTCTACATGGGCAAGAACACCATGGAACGCCAGCTTTTTATCATCGATAACCTTGTAACCGAAGATGACACCGAAATCAACAAAATCTGACGACGCCAGCAAACGCATCGCCATTTTTCCTGGATCGTTCGACCCCTTCACCATCGGACATTGGTCGATAGTCAACCGTGCCCTCGATATGTTCGACCAGATTGTCATTGCCATCGGCCGCAACGATGCCAAGCACTCGATGTTCTCAACCGAACGCCGCATCGCACAAATAAGCAGCCTATATGAAGATAATCCGAAAGTTAAGGTGGTGGCATACGAAGGGCTCACCGTCAATGCAGCACAGCAATACGGTGCACGGTTCATTCTGCGCGGTGTGCGCATGATTCAGGATTTCGAGTACGAGAAAAATCTTGCCGAGGTAAACCGTTCGCTCACCGGCATCGAGACGGTGCTGCTCTACACTCTCCCCGAGCACAGCCACATAAGTTCATCAATTGTGCGCGAACTGCTGAGCTACAACTGCGATGTAAGCCGGCTGTTGCCTCCTGGAATGGTTCTTTAGAGGTCGATTCGCCGCTGCTTCCGGTTGCGGTGCGTTATCCGTTTCTTCTGTATCACAAGCCACTTATACCATCCTAATATCTTAAGCCACACACCTGTGGGGGCTGTACCGAGTTCGTTCACCAGAGGGTCGTTGAACGATGCCACAATCGGCATCTCACCGAACTGCTCGGGATAGATTATCAGCAGATTATTGTGTGAGAAATATTTCGAGAGGAATCCAGGCATGCGGTCCATGTCCTTGCTGAACGACATCGAGGTACGTCGGGCACTCACCACCACAAACAGGTCGTCGTCGAGAATCTTGTTCGACAGCAACACAAAGTCGTCCCAGTCGTCGGTTTCACGGAATTCGGCACGAACCTCGAATTTTTGCTCGTGGATTACGCCACGGATATATGGCTGGGTTTGCTGCGAGGCGCAGAAAATTATTCGGCATCCAAGCTGGCCGGCAATGTTGCACAGTTTTATCAGCCAGTAGCGGAATCCGGTTTCGTATTCGGCTTTTGGCGGCACCGACACCACTATTCGCGCCACAGTGTTTAGCGGAATGAAACATCGCGATATTATCACCGTCTTGTGCAGTTGGTTGACGAGCTGTTCAATTATGTTGCCGTAGAACGAGTCGACCACGGTTCCGCGCTGGTGCAATCCCACCACCACATCGGTTATGTCGCGTTCATTCACAGTATTGATAATGCCCATAACGGTGTTCATGTCGAATCGGTCGATTGGCGTGAACTTCACATCGGCCTCGAGGGCGCATTTTTCGGCCACATCAAGCACATTTGCAGCACGCGCCACTGCATTGCTGCCATTGTCGTTGCGTACATGCAGCCCGAATATCGGGTTCTGGTTGTTCTTTGTGCGCGACAGTATTGCCAGATTCACCAGGCTGGCGGCTGTGAGCGGATTCGATACATTCACCAGTATGCGCGAACGGCGGCGATAGCGTCCGGCACTCTTGTCGAGCGGGCCTTGCTCTCCCTCGCTTATCATTTTCTCCTTGATTTTCACCGACACGTTCTCGGTTACCACCGTGGCAATGGTGCACGACACCAGAATCATCAGAATGGTGCCGTTGAGCACCACATCGTCGAATATACCTCCGTTGTAGCCAATCATCACTGCTGCCAATGCGGCTGCCACGTGGGCATTGCTCAAGCCGAATATTATCTTACGGTCGAGAGCTCCCATCTTGAAGTTTTTCTGTGTGAGCCAGGCGGCAAGCCACTTGGTGGATGTTGCCACTGCCACCATCACCAGTGCTACATACAGTGTAGCCCAGTTACTGAACAGAATCCTCACATTGATGAGCATTCCTACCCCAATAAGGAAATAGGGAATGAATATGGCATTGCCCACAAATTCTATACGGGTCATCAGCGACGATGCACTCGGTATGTAGCGGTTAAGCACAAGCCCGGCGAAGAATGCGCCAAGCACCGGCTCGATGCCGATGGTTTGCGACACTGCCGAGGCAAGCAGCACCAGCGCAATGACAAACACGAACTGCATCACATTGTCGTTGTAGCTGCGGAAAAACCAGCGCGTGAGCCGCGGATACGAATAGATGATGATTGCCAGATACACCGCCAGCTGCCCAAGAAGCTTCAGCTGCGCCATTATCGAGAATTCGCCGTCGTGGTGCACACCCACTATGATGGCCAGCACTATGAGCGAACTCAACACAGCTACAATGGTGCCGGTGATGGCCACAACCACTGCATTATACTTCGATATGCCGAATCGTGACACAATCGGATAGGCTATCAGCGTGTGTGAGGCATACATCGACGCCAACAGCACTGCCGCCACCCAGTCCATGCCCAGCAGATAGATACTCGTCGCCACTCCTATCACCAGTGGCACCAGAAAAGTGTACATGCCGAAAATCAGTCCGCTCCGCAGATTCTTCTTCAAGTGGAACATATCGATTTCCAGACCGGCAAGAAACATAAGATACAGAATTCCCACCTGCCCAAAGATGCTGAAACTGCTGTCGCGGTCGAGCAGATGAATGCCAAAAGGCCCTACCACCACACCAGCCACTATCAGACCGATGATGTGCGGTATCTTCAGGCGATTGAGCAGCATCGGCGCCAGCAGAATGATGCACAGCACCACCAGAAATATGTACACCGGATTGGTGATTATGGCTTCCGTTGCTATTGGGTTCATCGTCGTCGAGGGCTAAGGTTTCACCTTGCAAAAATACTCATTATGCCAGCTATATCAAAGTGTAGGCAATGTGTTTTACGACACATTCACCACTCATACCGACATTTATAGCGATAAAGCGGGGCTTCTCGCGAGGCCCCGCCGACAGGTTGTGTGCCATGTAGTCAATGTTATGTATGAAAAAAATTGTATTTGTGTTGCCTGTTGTCATCGTCCGCCGCTCAGTCGTGAGCTGTCTTCGTTCGACTCCACCTGACGGGCTCTGAACTGCTTGCCACTGTTGAAGTTATACGATAAGCTCACTCCGAATGTCGGATAGGTTCTCACGTCGTATCGGCGGGCATAATTCTCGCCGTAGCCCGATATTATCTGCTTCTTCAGCTGTAGGCCGCTCATGTGTACCGATACGGTCCACTTGTCGCCAAACGTTTTCTTCAGTTCGGCATTCATGCTCACCATCGAGCTGATACCCACATTGCCAAAGCGCATTCGGCCTTGCCCCCATGCCGACACTTCGTAGTAGAATCCGCGAGGCAACTGTCCGGATATGCTTCCGTTGGCTTGGAACATGTGGCGGTTGCTGGTCTCGCCGGTTACAAACTGGTGCTCGTGGCGCATCATGTAGGTCGGCGAAAGGTTCACGTTGAGCCAATCGGCGATGCGGATGGGCAGATAGGCAGTGAGTGTAAGCGTCTTGCTGTTGCCGTCGTTGAGATGCTTCAGCAGCATATATCGGTCATCGGTTGGGTCGATGATTACCTGTTGGAATATCTCATCGGAAACAGATGTAAACCCTACTGTGAACGAATATCTCGAGGCAAGGAGGAAGTTAAGGTTCAAGGCATCGGAATACGATGGGCGAAGCAGCGGGTTGCCGGTCTGGAACGAGTAGTCGGAAATCTGCAGGCGCATTGGCGACATTTCCCAGAACGAAGGGCGGCTGATGTAGCGGTTATAACCCAACGACACTGTATAGGTGCCTTTCTCGTTGAGCAGATAGTTGATGTTGGCCGAGGGGAACAGGTCGAAGTAGTTCTTGTCAACGCCACTGGTACCGTCGACGGCGGTATATTCGCCGCGCAAACCGAGCTTCGCCTGCCAGCGGGATGCCGAATAGTTGACTGCAAGATATGCGGCAGCTATGTTTTCAGTGTAGTTAATGTCGAAGTTATACCCTTCCGAAGGTATCCACGCGCCGTTCTTCTCGTAGTCGTAATAGGCATGGTTCTTCATGTCGTTGTAGGTATATTTCACTCCGGCACTCAGGCGCCACTTCTGGTTGAACATCTTTTCGAGGTCAGACCCGAGATTGAACACATTATATACGGCCTTGGTCTGGTGGCGGAATATCGAGTCGAGCTGCACTCCGTAGGCGTTGATGCTCGAGTGGTTGTCGTCGAAACCGGTGTTGTAGTTGTTAGTGTACGAAGCCAGCACCTTGATTTTCGAGTCAAGCGAGTCGAGCTTGTGGATATAGTTCAAGCGGGTGCTCACATTGTTGCGGCGGCTGAGCTGGTCGTAAACGCTGTTGGTCAGGTAAGAGCCATCGTCGCTGGTCATCGTGGAGTTTGTGGTGAGATATGTTGGCTGGTACGAGCCGTAATACTGCACCTCGGCACCAATGGTGTTAACTTCGTCGATATCGTATACTGCGCCCAGCTGCCCTCCGTAAGCCTTGCTGCGGGCTGCATCTATCTTGCTGTCGGAGGTTATCACGCGCTCCAGCTCGGTGTATTCGGTAACCTCGTTGGGCTTGAAGTAGTTTCTGAAATTATGAAAATACCATGAGCTGGCACTGAGTGTCAATCGGTTGAACTTTGCATTTACGTTGAACGACGGATTCAGGTTAAGGTCGCCCTTGCCTATATTGAACGAGCTGCGCACTGCACCCATCACTCCATCGGCACGACGGCGCTTGGTGGTTATCTTTATCACACCGCCAAAGCTGTCGGCACTATACTCCACACCAGCCTGCGGTACAATCTCCAGCTTGCTCACATCCTCGGCGCTCATTGCGCGGAGCATCTGCAGCAGCTGCTCGTCGCTCATCACTTGCTCGCGGTCGTTGATATACACCTTGGTGCCTTTCTTTCCGTTTATCGAAATCGAATTGTCGCTCGACACCCACACACCAGGCGCCTTCTTCAGCAGTTCCTCGCAGTTCTTGCCCTTGGTCATCGGCTGGTCCTCAACCTGCATCACAAAACGGTCGGCCTCGCGGCGTATGAGCTGTCCGGTTACGGTAACCCCCTCAAGCAATGTGGCTGAAGTGTTCATCTTCACCTCGCCGATATTCATGTTGTTGGTTACATTGAGCTTGCGCTCCACGGTTTCCATGCCCACAAACGAGAATTTCACCACGCGCTCACCTTCACCCACGTTGATGGCAAACTGGCCGTTTTCGTCGGTTACAGTTCCACCGTGCTGCTCGCTCTGTCCAAGAGCTACCACGGTAGCGCACTCAACTGGATTGTTCTCATCGTCGACCACAGTTCCGGTTACTTCATATCTTGCGGCTGTTGCCCCAAGCACTGTCATCATAGCCATCAGGGCTGCCATTAGTTTCGCTTTCATCGTTATATTCAGTTTTTAGTTGTTACTTCTGTTTTTTTCGTTTTCATCTGTTAGACTTTACACCGCGAAAAAAAGTTGCACCATTACTGAATTTTTTCTTCAATCCAACCGTAACCCATTGTCCAGCAAACAACTAAAATTCTCCATTTTTATCGCCGAAATGGCATATTTTGTCGCTAAATACATTATTTCCTTAAACAAAAATGCTTTTTGTTATCATTATTTCCAAAACAATATGTATATTGCAATCGGAATCAATCACTGTATGAGTATTATGAAAACCGACACCTTAATTCGCCACATTATTCTCCGGCAGCTTCTCCTGATGGCTGCCATACTCGCCTCGACCGTCATAGCAGGGGCTTGGGAGGTTGATTCCTTGGCTTCGCGGCTGGATATGCAGCGATACCTTTATCCGCAGGAGAAAATTCATGTGAGCACCGACAAGGAGCACTATATGGCTGGCGACACCATCTGGCTACGCGCTTTCGTAGCCGATGCGGCAACGAACGCGCCGGTGACGGCAAGCCGTTATGCGTACGTTGAGCTGCGCGATGCGCTGGGACTGACCACCGACCGCGTGAAACTCCTCGCACGAAAGGGTGCCTACAGCGGATACATCCGCCTGCCGGAAACAAAGGCTGAGGGCGAATATATGCTCACAGCTTACACAATGTTCATGGAGAATGCCGGCGAGCAGTACTTCTTCAAGAAACGTATCAGGGTGTCGAGCCCGTTCTTCACCTCGGTTGACCTCCACAGCAAACTCACCACCGACAGCTACGGCCACCGCAGGCTATCGGTGGAATACCGCGACAAGCAGTCGGGAAAGCCGATGAAGTACGAGACATTCCGCATTGCACGTGCCGATGGCTCGACGAAGAAGTTCCTCGATTTCCGCTCCGGAAACTCTTTCGATATCGATGATTCGGAAACGGCGGTGCTCGTTACTGTGAACGATGAAATATGCAAGTACATCCAGGTGCCCAAGGTCAACGACTCGATTGCGCTGGATTTCTTCCCGGAAGGAGGTTATCTGGTGCCGGGAAAGGCGTGCAAGGTGGCTTTCAAAGCCATAGGCACCGATGGCTACGGCCGCAACGTGGAGGGCTCGGTGCTCAACTCGGAGGGCAACGTGGTGGCAAGCTTCGCCTCGCTGCACTGCGGTATGGGCTACTTCACTTTCGTGCCTGCAGCCGGCGAGCAGTACA
>JAEDFO010000047.1 GCA_016292745.1 Muribaculaceae bacterium
TTGATGATGCCGTTATCGTCGACAAACTGATACGAAGAGAGCAGATTGTTGCTGAACGCATAAGTCAACGAGGCATTAAGCATGATTTTCGGCTTCATTAGCGAATAGGTGAGGCCTAAGTTGTGGCGACGGGTGCTACCGAGGTCGGCATTACCGTAGTCCTTCGTTTCGGGCGACTCCGACACCGCCGGATTCAGGTACGAGATGCCCGGGCGGCTGATGCGGGTGTTGAAGTTCACCTTCAGTGTGTTGGCATCGTTGGGCTTGTAGTTGAATGTGATTGTAGGCACCAGGTCGGAGAAGTTGCTGTCGAAGTCAGGGTTGCTGCCATCGTTGTATTTGGCTTTAAGAAACGAATATTCGTAGCGCAAACCGGCGCGTGCGCCCCAGTAACGGCTGTTGAAAGAATATTCGCCGTAAGCGGCGCCAATGTGGGTGGTGTGGTTGAAGTCGGTGTGCCGCGAGTCGTTCCATTGAGTCTCAGGATTGCTGTAGTTTTGGTCGGTGATGCTGTGGTTGCTTCGCAGAATGTATTTTGCACCGGTTTCAAACTTGTGTTTTTCGGCAAATGGACGTGTCCAGTCGAACTGGAAAGTGTGCTCAATGAAGTTGAGTTTGCTGTTCATATCGTTGCAGGTATAACTGACGGGATAGTTGAACAGGTCGACGTAATCGTTTTCACGCTGGTTCTTCTGGTCGGTAGTCGACACCAGATACGAAGCAGTGAGGGTCTCTCCCTTGTGGCGTGTTGAGTGCTGATAGTCGAGTTTTCCGTTGAAGTCGAAATATCTTGATTTAGGTATCTTAGTGTTGTTGGTATATGAGTACAGCAGATTGTTGCTGCTGTCGAACATCGACATCTTGTTCAATGTCGTAACACCATATTGATACCAGTATCCGCCAAACGATAATGTAACGAGATTAAGCGAGTCGGCATCCCAACTGGCCTCAACATTGGCATAGTGAAGATTCATTTTGCCATCTTTGTTTGTCTTGTCATACGAGTTTGAGTGGTTGCCGCTCTCCTTGTAGGTTGTTTCGGTTTCGCTTATGTTCTCCATGCCGTAGGAGCCACTGTGCACATAGCCATAGTTTACCGAAGCCGATACCTTGTTGATTTGGGTGGTCATGTAACCGCCTGCATTCGCGTTGGCGGTGGTGGTAACATTGGCATATACCGAGCCAACAACGCCCTTCATCTGGGTGTTGTCGTCCATCACTATGTTGAGGATTCCAGCAAGTCCCTCGGCATCGTATTTTGCGCCGGGTTCGTGGATAACCTCGATTTTCTTAATCATTGAAGCGGGTATCGACTTAAGCACATCCTTTGCATTGTTCGACCAGTTATTGTTCGGGCGGCCGTTCTTATAGATTTTAAAGTTGGAGTTGCCGTTAACATATATGTTGTCCTCTCCATCGACAGTAACCATAGGCACCTTCTTGAGAATTTCAAGAATGTTGCTCGTCTTGGCCTCGGAATCTTCTTTCACATCGTATACGAGGCGGTCGATTTCAGTTTTCACAATCGGTTTCTGTGCCACTACCTCAATTTCGCCAAGAGTGGTCGATGCATCGAGCATCACGATAGAACCGAGTTTGGCAACGGTGTGGGCTTCGGAAATCTCGAACTGTTTCACAGCAGTCTGCTTTCCCACCGACGAGATGCATATCCGATAGCTACCCTTACTTTTTATCTCTTGTTCAAAAGCTCCTTTTTCGTCGGTAACGCCGAGCGCCACAGCCTTAGTGGTATCAGATTGTTCAAACACACGGATAGTGGCATATGCTTCGGCCGAGCCGATGCTGTCGGTTACCGTTCCGGTGACCTTATATTGCGCCGATGCAATCAGAGTGGAGAAAAACAGAATAATTAATAAATTGATTCGGTTCATTACTTTTAATATGAAAATGTTTAGTGTCTGCTCTATTAGTAGCTTTTTGAAGCGTAAAATTACACTCTCAATATATTTGAATATGAATTATGGATAAAGTTTACGTTATTTTAACTTGCCGGCTATGTTTTCTATATATTTTAAATGGCAGAGTAGTTGAAAATCTGATAAAAGAGGTGAAAAAATGGGGAGTAAGTTGGCAAAGCGGTAGTTTTGGTGTAACTTCACGGCCGAAAACCGCTATTCACACTGACGCATTATGAAGTATTTCATCATAGCCGGCGAAGCCTCGGGCGACTTGCACGCTTCGCTGTTGATATCGGCACTGCGCAACGCCGACCCAAAGGCTGAGTTCCGTTTTCTCGGTGGCGACAAGATGGCGTCTTCTGCCGGAGTGCCGCCAGTGGTGCATTATCGCGACATGGCCTATATGGGATTCATCGAGGTGATTAAACACTTGCGCCAAATATTGGCAATAATGCGCCGCACACGCCGTGCCATTTCTGAATATCGCCCCGACGCTGTGATTCTCGTGGATTATCCGTCGTTCAACCTCAAGATTGCCAAATATGCCCACGGCATGGGCATTCCGGTGTTTTACTACATATCACCGAAGGTGTGGGCATGGAAGGAATATCGTGTAAAGGAGATAAAGCAATATGTATCCCGCTTGTACAGCATACTGCCGTTTGAAACCGAATTCTTTAAGCGCCACGGCTACGACATAAGCTATGTGGGCAACCCCACCGTTACCGAAATCGATGCAGCACTGAGTGAGATTCCACAATTCGATGTGTTCTGCCGCAACCATAGCCTCGACCCTCAAAAGCACATAATAGCACTTGTGCCCGGTTCGCGGCGCAAGGAGATTGCAAACAATCTGCCGGAGATGCTCAAGGCTGCACTTATGTTTCCCGACTATCAGCCGGTGATTGCCGGCGCACCGTCGATTGACAGCGACTACTACACCCGCGTGATTCGCTCCGAAGGGAGCTACCCTATCCCGCCGGTTGTGTTCAACGACACATTTGCACTTGTACGGAACGCCGATGCCGCTCTGGTGACATCGGGCACCGCAACCCTCGAAACCGCACTGCTCGGCACTCCTCAGATTGCCTGCTACCGCATGAACGGCAGCCGTCTGGTGTATAATATATATGCGCACATTCTGAAGGTGAAATACGTGACTCTGCCCAACCTGATTACCGACTCACCACTCATTCCTGAACTGTTACTGCACTACTGCAACAAGAAGACCATAGCCGAGTTGCTCACCCACTTGCTGTCGGTTTCGCCCAAACGCGATGCCATGCTTGAGGGTTACGAGCGTCTGCGCTCAATCCTTGGAAATGCCAACGGAGCTGAAACGACCGCTGCCGACATTGTTAACCGATTATCCTCAAAGTAATTATGTATCGATTCAACTTTTCCGACCAGTCGAAACCTGTAAAGATTCTGTTTGTATGTCTTGGCAACATTTGCCGTTCGCCGGCCGCCGAGGAGGTGATGGCCACCATTGTGCGCGACAAAGGCCGAGAAGCTGATTTCGAACTCGATTCGGCAGGACTTTATGGCGGACACGCCGGCGATTTACCCGACCCACGGATGCGCGCCCATGCCATCCGCCGCGGATACAAACTCACTCACCGCAGCCGCAAAGTGCGCCCGGCTGATTTCTATGATTTCGACATTATTGTGGCAATGGACGATGCCAACTTCGACAATCTGCGACAAATGGCGCCTACACTCGTCGAGGAGGCAAAAGTGATAAAGATGGCATCCTTCCTTCGACTTCACAACTATGCCGACTGCATCCCCGACCCATACTACGACGGTGCCGAAGGCTTTGAGAATGTGCTCGACCTGCTTGAGGATGCATGTCTGGGGCTCTACGATGCCATCAAAATCAGTAATTCATGACAATTTCGTAGGTACCCGACTGCAATGTGCCTACTTCTACGCGTCGGTCTGAGCTTTTGGCTTTTGCCAACGCGCCGTTGATGCTTATGCCAAAACGCTTTGCCATCAGCGGCAACGACACTTGAGCCTTGGTGTTGGCCGGAATGGTAACCTTGAGTTTATAGCATCCGGGAGCATTGTCGATGCTCACCTTTACTTCACCGCGTATTGTCGGCACCGTGGCATCCACCCTCTTCAGCGATGAAGTTTTCGGAGCAACGGAAATGGTGCGGCAACCAGGCTCAAGAGGCTCAACTCCGGCAATGTGGCGAGGCAGAATGTTGGCAGGAGCGGCACCCCAGGCATGGTTCCAGTCCTGGTTTGGCTTAAACGTATCGTCCCAAGCCTCGTAGGTTATAGTTGTGCCACAGTCGAGCATATTGGCCCAGCTACGCTTCTCGCGGCTGGTGAGCAGACTCAATGCATGGTCGTAGTCGCCGACAGCATACAGGGCATCGAGCAGGAACTGAGCTCCATACACGCTGCAAGCCATTCCGCGGCTTCGAATAAAATCGAGCACCCTCGGCACATCTTTCTCTTTCACCAACCCGAATGCCAAAGCAAACATCGAAGAGTGCAACGAATGATGGTCCACTCCGATGCCATCACGATATGCACCTGCTTTTGAATCGAAGAAAGCCGAATTGAATGCTTTCATAATCACCGATGCACGCATTTCGAGAACTTTTGCCTCATCGTTACGGTCCAGCAGCGAAGCCATCCGCGCCAACAAATTTACGGCATTATAGTAATATGCATTAACCACACAATTATAATCGGCAAACACAAAACCATCGTCCTCGCTTACCCGCGGCCAATCGACAATGTCGCGAATGTTGTCGCGCAAGCGAATCGAGTCAAGAAATTCACGGCTCTGGGCATGGCCGTCGACAGTGGTCGAGATAAGCCCGTTTTTCTGAGAGAGCGAAATCAGCGAACGCGCCTTCAGCAGTTCGTAGTTGGCTTCGATTGAGCGGATATCGCCACAGTAGAGATAATCGTTCCATGCGATAATAGGAGCTTGCAGAATCCATTCAGTAGGCCATGTGGGATGGTCGAGGAGGTATTCAAGCGTGCGTCGGGCCATGGAGTACTCTCGGTCGACACCATAGTGTCCCAGCTGGTTTATTATGGCATCGGCTTCATAAGGGATGCGTTCACGGTCGCCATCGATATACACTCCAAGCGCCGAAGTCGCCTTTATCGAATATTTGCACAAGTGCCATATGCTGTTGAGGAGCGAATTGCTCGATTTGAAGTAAGAGGCATTATCATCGAACGGATAGCTGACATTTATACGGGCAGCATCGTTGATGGTGATGGCCTTTGAATAGCCATCAATCTGGCAAAAACGGAAAGGGGCCACCTCACCAATCTCGGCGGGCATCAGCACAGCCGCCGGACCGGTGTTGCGCTTGTCGTGATTTGGAACTATATGGTATGTGTGCCGTCCACGGCTCAACGGCAAGCGATAAGTGTAGTAGCGCACCGTTCCGTGAGGTTTAGCATTTACGTGTCGGTCGATGGCATCCTCGCCGATAGCCACAGTTACGGTATCGGTATCGGAATTGGATGTGAGGGTGAGTTCGAGTTGGCCATATGCAGCGCGTCCAAAGTCGATGAATGTGCAATTCGAGTCCACCCGGTCAACAATCACGGCGGCATCACGACTGCACTGTTGAGGGCGGTAAGATGGAGCATATGGCTTCAGCGAATCGGCTGTACGAAACGCCATGTAATGAGACCAATCGCTCTCGCCTCCGGTGTTGGTAGCAAGGCGGACACTCCAGAAATAGGTTTTCGACGGTTGCAAGTGAGGGCCACCGTATGGCACCGACACCGATTCGTTGCTCTCAACCCTACCGCTGTCCCACACATTGCCCTTATGAGCAATAGCATCTTCCAGATTGTCGCTCACAACAATCTGATACCAAAGTTGGCAAGTGGACGTGCCGCACGAAGGCACAATCCATCCAAGCACCGGACGCGACGAACGGATGGCGGCAAACGAATAGCTGCCCAGTTCGGCATCCGGGATGGCATCGACAGTCTTGTCGGTACGGAATCCGTTACGATACACGTTAGAGGCTTCACCAACCAGGTCAGTCATCAACCCCATAGGACAATTCCTACCGGTTGCGGCATTGCAGCATAATACTATTGTTGATACTAATAGACTTGCAAGAAACTTGTGGCACATAAATAAAAGTACATTCGGTTATTAATGCAAAAATAGCAAAATAGCCGAAATAACGATGAAAAACCGGTCTGTAAATCAACAATTATTTCCGGAATTACGCCCGTCGATAAACTTCTCGACGAGATAAGCTGCACCCATAAATGCCGCAGCCAGAAGCCAAAGCATAAGATAATCGGTCGACACCTGCGCTATTGAGGCATCATTGCCGTTAATTCGCAAGAACCCATCTACGCCCCACGTCGATGGGACTATTCCTCCCACCACCTGCCAGATAAAAGGCATTCCTACACGCGGCCACGTAAGGCCCGAGAGGAAGATGAACAGCACCGAGGTGACTACAAACAGCAAGAACACATCCTCGCGTTCGCGCACTATCACTTGAAGCGTCATTCCGAAGAATATCACAGCGAGAATCAGCGGCAGCGAGAATGCCAAGACGGTGCCAATATGCATGGTGCTCGGAAAATCGAACATCCTCGGCACCAGCAGAAACACGTAGATGGTCATCGGAAGATATATAATCATATAGCAAAGTGCCCTGCCCCAAATCGTAGTCATTGCCGGGATACGATTCCCGTAGGCAGTGTGGCGCTGGCGACGGCGCGCCCCGAGCATCATGATTCCAAGCACAAGACTTTGCTGGATAACCATTACCAGCACTCCTGGAATTACATACGATGCCATTCCTTCGGCACTGTTGCCTATCGAGAACGCAAAGTGCGGCAGAGGGTCGGAAGCCACTGCACCCGCCGCCTGTGCCTGAATGTCGGCACCCATGGCATTCGACACATCAGTGGCAGCGACAAACAGGGCCCTATAGCGCAACAGCAAACTCATGTCGCAATACAGATTAATGTCGGCCTGTTCGCCACGGCCAATCTTCTCGTCGAAATCCGACGGAATCATCAGAATTCCATAGCAGCGTTTTTCGTTCATAGCCTTGCGAGCCTCGTTAAGGTCGGCGGCATAGCCCACCACTTTCGCGCCTTGGTTGGCATCGAACATCCGCACATATTCGCGAGAACTGGGGGTGCGACTGTCATCAACCACCACCACGGGCACATCTCGAGCCACCTCTTTGTTGTATACCAATGAATAAATCAATGGATACACCAACGGCAGGAACAGGAAAAACACCAACACTCCTTCATCGGAAATAATCGAGGCAAACTCGCGTCGGCACGCCAGGAACAAATCGGATATGTAAGTTTTTAGTTTCATTTGCAGTAACATCACTCAATATACACCGGATTGAGGCATTTGCGCTTCAGATACCACCCAAAAGTGAATGGAAGCAACACAAAGCCAATGAGCATGGCAAAATAGTATCGAGAATAATATAGGTCGATGCCGTTGAGCACCTGGTCGATGTAAATCATGAAATAGTAGCGCATGGGCATAAGCCAAGCAAATGGCTCAACAGCACCATACATCTGCTCGCATGGGAACGAGAAGCCACAAGTAGAGAACGACAGGATTCCGAGCAATGCACATATGCTCACGGCAAACCGCAGGTTAGGAATCAGCATTGCCACAAATGCAGCAAATGCCTGCGAGCCGATCACCAGCAGCAAGGTGTTGAGCAGCACTATCCATGGGCTGCAATTAACGGGAAATCTATAGATGTCGTACATCAAGATGTCGATTAGCACTCCCACCACGAAAAACACCAGAGTGTGAGTGAGCAGTTTGCCCACGAGGGCCACTGTCATAGAGTTACCGGCAGTTGTGAGCCACTCGATAGATGTGTAGTGCTTGATTTCGATGAGAATGCTGTAGGCCGTAACCAGCAGCACCATCAGAGCCAGCACGCATGGAATGAACGAGTTACCCAGATAAATGTTGTAACTCATCCACGGATTGCCAATCTGATGCACATGGTTGGCAATCGGCACCAACCTCGGAGTAATTGTGTATTCCGAGGCACCCATTGCCTCGAGTTTTCCTTTCACCAAGCCACCCTTTGCAAGGGTTGCAGTGGTGACAAACCCTTTGTAGAGCATGGTAGCCGGAATGTAGTACACATAGTTCGAGTAGAGCGAAATCTGAGGGCTACGGCCGGCAAGAGCATCGTCGGCAAAATGTTCAGGAATTACGAAGAAACCAAACACTTCACCCCGTTGTACAGCATCGAGAGCCTCGCTATAACTGTTGTATTTGCTTTTTATCTCGGCATACTGCAACGCATCGAGAGTTGTGAGCACGCTGCGCGACACCTCAGTGTGGTCGAGGTCGACAACAGCGCACGGCAGACGCATAGGCAGACCACGCCCCATCATACTCAGCAAAATCACCGCCGAGAGCAATGGTGCAACCACCATCGCCCAGAAATATATTCTGCGCGAGGTAATACGCCGCCATTCGCGGCTGATGGTTGCCAATAACACGTTTCTGGATTTCATTACCTCGTTATTTCTTCATAATCACCGACATGCCCGGACGAAGATTCTCGACAGGCTTCACCGGACGCATCTTTATACGGAAGGTCTTGCTGTCGTATTGACCAATCGACTTGGTGGCAGCCCAAACGGCATACGAGCCCATGTCGCGCACATAATACACTTGTGCCGAGGTTTGCATCTCGTTGAGAGCCGGCACCATAACATCAACCACAGTGCCCATCGGCAGGTCGGCAAGCGATTCCTCGCGCACATTGAAGGTAATCCAAGCCTCGTCGAGACGGGTGATTTCGGCAATAGGAGCACCGGTGCCCACAAGTTCACCGATTTCGGGATATACCGAAGTTATTTCGCCATCACATGGTGCCAAGAGATATGAATCCTCAAGCATCGACATCACCTCGGCCACTGTTCCCTGCGCTGCACGCTCCATCGAGGCAGCACTGGCACGGTCTTCGCGCTGCGCACCTTCCACTGCCATATCGTACTGCGATTTGGCAGCACGAGCAGCAGCCTTGGCCGCATTGTACGCCGCCAAAGCCTCGTCACGCTTCTGTTCCGACACCACTTCCTGCTTGAAGAGTTTCTCCACACGTTCATATGTCTTGCGATGAATCTCCTCTGCAGCCATAGCCTGTTGCCAAAGGCTTTGTGCAGCGGTAATCACCTGGCTGCGCGCACCGGCATCGGCCTTCTCTCGCTGCGACTGGGCTGCGCTTTGCATGGCTTCGGCCTGAATAAGCTTGGCATCGGCCGTCGACGAGTAAATCTTGGCGATAGTGTCGCCTGCCTGCACTTTATCGCCTTCTTCAACATACAGTTCAGCCACACGTCCCGGCAACTTACCCGACACACGCACCGATGTAGCCTCCACCTGACCCTGATAGTAATCGTCGGCAGGACGAAGCATCAAGAATCCGACTATTGCCAGCACGGCACCGGCAATTATGAATATTCCAAGTCCGGCATACACCGAACGTTTTTCGCATTTTTCAGTTTCGTTCATATTGTAATAAGTATTTTGTTATTCGAAATCAGTTGTGCAGAGTACCAAGTACCTTTGCCAGATATACGTTGCAGAGTTTCACATCGATGGCAGCATCAATACGTTCAGAGTGAGCCTTGAGCCATGCTGTCTGGGCTTTCATCACATCGTCGACACTGAGCACCCCTTCGCGGTATCCAGCCTGTGCCTGGCGCAGGTTCTCCTCAGCCTTTTCTATGTTTGATGTGGCTGTGCCATAGTTCTTGATTGCCTCTGTAGTTTTATATGAGGCCTGACGAGCCTGGAGTTCCACCTTCTCGAGCGCCTCCTCAAGTTCGAGACGTTTCACCAAGGTTTCACTCTTTGCAGCGCGATATTTGTTGTAGTTGCCGCCCCAATGCCAAATCGGGATAGTCACCATAGCGCCAACGGAGAACATTCCATCGAATTCTTTCTTGAAACCGTTGAACATATTTGGATTTGTGAATGAGTATGAGCCTACGATGGCCACGTTAGGCATCATTGCCGAACGTGCCACATTTGCTTTCTGCTCATATGCCTTTATCGACAGGTCGAGAGCCTGCAGGTCGTTTCGGCGGGAGTACACATCATTGATGTTGTAATCAGCGGGAGCCATCGAGGCATCATCTATTACGGAGCCCTCATCGACAAGCACAATCGGCTGGTCGACGGGAAGGCCGCACACTTGGCAAAGAGCCATGCGCGACAACGAAAGCCCGTTTTCCACCTTAGTAAGGTCAACATTCGCCGAATTGAGTTGCACAGCCACATTGAGCACATCGGCCTTGGTGGCAAATCCAGCCTCCTTCATAGCAGTGACATTTCGGCTTAACGTGTCGAGCAGAGCTACATACGATACAGCGAGGTCGTATTTTGCGCGAAGCGACACCACCTGCCAATAAGCGGCATCAACGCTGTAAATCACATCTTGCGCCTTCTGGTCGCGAAGGTTCTTTGCTATGGTTTCAGCATATCGGGTGAGCTTGTTCATTGCAGCAATCTTGCCGCCCATCCACACTGGCTGCGTAATGGTAACAGCCCCTCCAAACACATTGTGAATGTCGTAGGTCATTGCCGATTTCGGAATCAGGGCCACCTGCGATGGGATGTAACTGCCGTCGGGGGCCTTAATGGGTACACCAGTAGAAGGGTCAACCACCAGATTGAAGTCGTATGTCCCGGTTTGCGGATTGAATGTCTTGGTAGGCAACAACTGGTCGCTGTCGAAAATCGACAGTTCCTTTGA
Organism: Muribaculaceae bacterium; assembly: GCA_016292745.1. Lineage (GTDB taxonomy): Bacteria > Bacteroidota > Bacteroidia > Bacteroidales > Muribaculaceae > SFRY01. Next base: position 10,703 of record JAEDFO010000047.1, read on the forward strand.
GTTGTACATATACATTCCGGTGAAATCAAGCGACGGCAGATAAGCAGCCGTTGCCTGCTTTTTTTCATAACCAGCCTTTCGAATCTGCTCGTCGGCAATACGAATCTGCTTGTTGTTGCGCAGCGCCATATTTCGGCACGAATCGAGCGACACCTGAGCGCCGACACACATTGTGCCAATCAGCGCCATAACTATAAGTGACAAGAGTTTTCTGTGCATAACTATTCCCTGTTTTGCTATGGCAACTGTCCGGCTTTACACAGCCATTGTGCCATATGACGTTTTATTTTGACAAAATTACCACTCTCGACACTTAATACAAATGCCAAAGGTGTTATAGACCTAATTTTTGGGAAACACTACCAAAGAAAAAATGATGCCGCAACGCACAGCTAATAACAGTGCTAACGATTGAGGAACTGTGCTATGTTGCAGCGCAGATTAAACATGAATGTGGTTCCACCCACATGAGGCTGAGCCAAAGCGACACCGAATCCTAGAGCGTTGGTATTGAATCCGGCACCAAGGGAAAAGCCGGAGAGGAAATTGCGCGAATAGGTGGTCATATCGGTGCGAGTCTTGTAGCTGTATCCCAATCCGATATAGAATTTAGATGATGGGGCGTATTCTACGCCGAAAGTAAGATGTCGGAACAGACTGCTCATAAACGCATCTTTCTCAACGATATCCTCGCCGGTTTCGGCTTTGTCGTCGATGGCATAGTAAGGCATCTTCCATTTATTCAGGTTGGTTGCTGTAACCGACAGGCGGAATGGCGAGTTACGCAGGAATTGCGACCAACCGAGCTGGATGTCCCATGGCAGGTCGACAGTTTCCTCGTTGAACTTCTTAACCTGACCACCAAGATTTTTGATGACCAACGACAACGACATGTCGGTTTCAGGGTTGAAATAGTTCACGCCAAGGTCGGTGGCAAGCGCCATGGCTGAGTATTGCTCGTACGACGAAGAAATCATCTTAACCGCAATACCGCCACGGATGCGGTCGGTGATATCATGCGAATACACCAGATTAATCGACAGGTCGCGGGGGCTGAAGGTCCCGGTGATTGTACCATCGGCTTCGGCACTCTTCATCTCGCCATAACCGAAGTATTGCAAGCCCAGAGCCAATGCACCACGCTCGTGCGCCTTAAGTCCGAATGTAGCGCCCATGAAGTTGCTGCCGCCAATGTAGTGCATATAGTTGAGCCCCAGCTGCAGGTGCATCTCCTTGCCAAGCAACGCCGGGTTCTGGTTAATCATATTGATGTCATCGTCAATAAGCGTAATGTTCTGGCCACCCATGGCATACACTTTCGACGAAGTGGTTATGTTGAGAAACTCGTAGCCTTTGTCGCCACCACTTTGCGCAAATGCCGTAGTGGAGGCAACCAATGCCGACAAGGTCAAAACCAATGATGCTATTATCGTCTGTAATCTCATAAAGTAATGTTGCAACGCCACGACACACACTGCACAGCGTACAAATACATAAATAATAACGTAGTTTTGCCCTGTCTATTATATGCAGGGTTCAATTTTTAGGTGTGAAGCGACTCAGAAACCAAAGTAGCGGGCCGCATTGTGGTGGCAAATGTCGGCAGTCATCTGTTCGAGGCGAGGCAATTCGCTCTGCGGAATCAATCCGGCATCGAAATCGGCACCGAGAATCTGGCATAACAATCGGCGAAAATACTCGTGGCGCGTGTAGGACACAAACGAACGGCTGTCGGTGAGCATGCCCACGAAACGGCTAAGCAGACCTTGCCGAGACAGGGCATCGATTTGTGCTCGCATGCCATCGAGATGGTCGTTGAACCACCACGCCGAACCCATCTGCATTTTACCCGGCACTGAACCGTCCTGGAAGTTGGCAATCATTGCAGCCACCATTTCGTTTTCGCCTGGATTAATGTTGTAGAGTATTGTCTTGGCCAGCAATCCGTCGGCATCGAGGGCATCGAAGAATCGGGCAAGCGCCGCGGCCGAGGAGAAATCGCCGATGGTATCGAATCCGGTATCGGGGCCCAGGGCTGCAAACCTACGGCTGTTGGTGTTGCGCAATGGTCCGAAGTGGAACTGTTGCACCCAGTTGCGGCTTGCATTCATACGCGCAAAGTCGAGCAACAACGCTGTTTGCAGTTTGGTGGATTCTTCGGCATTAAGCGATTTACCGGAGCGTACCTTGAGCCACAGACGGCGTGCCTCGTCGGCAGTGCAGTCGGCAAACGGGAACGACGACACGCCATGGTCGGCAACGCTGCATCCCATCGAGGCAAAGAAAGCGTGACGACGGTTGAGAGCCTCAATAAGTGCGTCGTAGGAGTTGATATCAACGTCGGCCACCTCGGCAAGGCGGTCGACATAGGCATTGTAGGCATCAGCATCGGCTACAGCCATAGCCTTGTCGGGACGCCATGCCGGAAGCACCTTTATCTCGAAGCCGGAAGCAGCTATATCACAATGATAGCAGAGCGAGTCGACAGGGTCGTCGGTGGTGCACACCACCTCAACACCATAGCGGCGCATTAGTCCACGCGCCGAATATTCGGGTTGTTGAAGCAGTTCGTTGCATCGGTCGAATATCCGCCGTGCCGAATCGGGATTCAGCACCTCATCGATACCGAAAGCCGTGGATAGTTCCAGATGCGACCAGTGATAAAGCGGATTGCGGAATGCATATGGCAAAGTAGCAGCCCACTGCTCGAATTTCTCGAAATCAGAAGCATCGCCAGTGATGAAGCGTTCATCTACGCCGTTAGCTCGCATGGCACGCCACTTGTAGTGGTCGCCACCGAGCCACAACTCGGTAATCGATGCAAAACGGTGGTCGTCGGCAATCATTTTCGGCGACAGATGACAGTGATAGTCGATAATCGGCAACTTGGCCGCAATATCGTGATAGAGATGCTTGGCGGTTGAGCTCGACAGCAAGAAATCGGGAGTTATGAACTTTGCCATGACAAAACATTATTTGGTTATGCTACTACAGGTTTGTAACGCGGAACGAGAATTTTCAGAATGGTCCATCCGGTTAGATAAGCCACTGCACATATGCAGAATACAATGAAATAACCGGCCGACTTGCCTTCGAAACCGGCGATGCAGAGGTTAGAAGCCTCGGCATAGTCGAACATACGACCTGAAACGGCATTATAGACAGCGCCACTGATACCGCCGGCCATACCGTTGATGCCGGTGATTGTGCCCACCAGGCTCTTGGGGAATAGGTCGCTTGCCACCGAATACAGGTTGGCCGACCAACTTTGGTGAGCAGCGCCGGCAAGACCGATTATGATGATTGGCCACCAGCACGACACTTCGCCTAACGGTTGGGCTGCCAGTGCCAACAATGGGAACAATGCAAACACCAGCATAGCTTTCAGGCGCGCATCGTAGGAATTCTGCCCGGTGCGATTGATGATTATGGTGGGAAGTTTACCTCCGAAAATCGAAAGCATTGTAATTGCATAGAGAGTGAAAATCAGCAACATTGCTTTCGGATTGCTCGACGAGAGTCCGAACACGTCGGAAATGTAGGCCGGCGTCCAGAACAGGAAGAACCACCACACACCATCGGTAACAAACTTTGCAAGGAAGATGGCCCACGTCTGCGGCAACCGAAGCACACGCGAGAACTTGATTTTCGGGCCGTTATCGGCAACCGGAGTTGTTTCGGTGTTACGATCCTGGTTGATATATTCGAGTTCAGCGCTATTAACGCGACGACACTGCTCGGGGTGCTGATAAAGCATAAACCAAAGGCCCATCCACAAGAAACCGAGCGCACCGATGATTATAAACGCCATTTCCCAACCGTTGCCCCAACCAAGGTTTTTGAAATATTGGGCAATAGCAGGAATGCTCACCGGAGCCACAAGAGCGCCAACAGTGGAGCCGGCGTTGAAAATCGAAGTGGCAAAAGCACGGTCCTTTCGCGGGAAATATTCGGCAGTGACCTTGATTGCCGACGGGAAGTTACCGCCCTCGCCAAGGCCGAGCACCACGCGTGCCGCCATAAAGAAGTACACACTCACCATTGCAATGGCACTGGCCGTGGCACCGGTGGCATGGAGCAATTCCTCAGTGCCATGAAGGTCGAGGGCATATTGAGTAGCGATGCCGCAGAAAGCATGCAAGCAAGCGCCGGTTGACCAAATTCCAATTGCCCACAGATATCCCTTACGAGTGCCAATCCAGTCGATAAACCTACCGGAAACAAGATTGGATATTGCATACACAATAGAGAACGTGGCCCCGATGTAGCCATATAGGGTATCGGTCCAGAAAAATTCCGGGGCAATGAAGTCTTTCCAAGTTAGCGAAAGCACCTGACGGTCAAGATAATTGACCGTGGTGGCAAAGAAGAGCAGTCCGCAGATAGTCCAGCGGAAATTGGTCATTTTTTGCATAATGAGTTGATAATAGATAAGGTTTCAGCACATTTGTTTGTGATATATTTCCAGTCGGCACATGCAATCATCTCCTTTGGAAAAAGTTTGCTGCCCATACCCACACAGAAAGCGCCGGCAGCAAACCATGCAGCCAAGTTTTCTGCCTCAGGAGCCACACCTCCGGTAACCATCACCTTGGTCCAAGGCATTGGCGCCATCACGCCCTTGACAAATTTCGGGCCAAGGACATCGCCGGGGAACACCTTTGTGAGTTCACATCCGGCTTCGTGCGCATTGCCGATTTCGGTAACCGAGCCGCATCCGGGACAATACGGCACCTGACGGCGGTTGCACAACGCAGCAACGGCAGAATTGAACATTGGGCCAACGATAAAGCATGCTCCACACTGAATATACATGGCAGCAGTAGCCGGGTCGACGATGCTGCCGGCGCCTAAAGCCAGTTCAGGACATTCACGGCGAGCATACTTCACACACTCGGCAAACACCTCGTGGGCAAAGTCGCCTCGGTTGGTAAACTCGAACACGCGCACCCCACCATCGTAGCATGCCTTGATAACTTGCTTTGCCACTTCGGCATCGCTGTGATAGAACACCGGCACCATGCGTGTGTCGGCAATCTTGGCCATTACGGCCATTTTATCGAATTGAGCCATTGTATGTTAATATGTTTATCGTTGAATACGTCCGTTAGCATTTCCTCCGGCAAGGGCTTCAACCTCTTCGGCACTTACCATATTGAAATCGCCGTTGATTGTGTGCTTAAGCGCTGACGCTGCTACAGCAAACTCCAGAGCCTCTCCCATCGACTGCTTGGTAAGCAATCCGTGAATAAGGCCACCCGAGAAACTGTCGCCACCACCCACGCGGTCGATAATAGGCAGAATATCGTAACGCTTCGACACATAGAATTCGTTGCCATCGAAAATCATGGCTTTCCACCCGTTGTGCGATGCGCTGAGCGATTCGCGCAAGGTAGATACCACATATTTGAATCCGAATTCACGGCGCATCTGCTCGAAGATGCCTTTATAGCCGTCGGCATCGGTGTTTCCTCCTTCAACATCGGCATCGGGCTTGAATCCGAGACACAGCTGCGCATCTTCTTCGTTGCCAATACACACATCGACATATTGCATCAGAGGACGCATCACCTGCTGGGCTTTTTCACTGGTCCATAGCTTTTTGCGGAAGTTTAGGTCGACCGATACAGTCACGCCATGGCGTTTTGCAGCCTCGCAAGCAAGGCGAGTCAGTTCGGCGGCCGAATCGGAGATGGCAGGAGTGATTCCCGACCAATGGAACCAGTCGGCGCCCTCCATAATGGCATCAAAATCGAAGTCGGCAGGCTTGGCCTCGCTTATCGACGAACCGGCACGGTCGTAGATAACCTTCGACGGACGCATGCTGACGCCGGTTTCGGCATAATAAATACCTATGCGGTTACCGCCACGGGCAATGTGGCTTGTATCGACGCCATAACGGCGCAATGCATTGATGGCGCTTTGGCCTATCTCGTGGGCAGGAAGTTTAGTAACGAAAGTGGCATGGTGGCCATAGTTGGCACAACTGACAGCCACATTGGCTTCACCACCACCATAAATCACATCGAATCGGTCAGCTTGCACAAAACGCACGTTTTGGCCCGACGGCGACAGCCTGAGCATTATCTCGCCTAATGTTACAATGTTTGACATACTGAATGTAAGGGTTATATAAGACTTTATTTACTTGAAATTTGGTTCATCATTGCAATTCCCATCTCAAGGCCACGCAATTCGGCAAGGCCACGCAAGCGGCCGATGCAGGAGTAACCGGGATTGGTGTGCTTTCGTAAATCATCGCACATCTGGTGGCCATGGTCGGGACGAATAGGAATCGAGACACCTCGCTGCTGCTGCACATCAAGCAGGGCACGCACCACATCGAACATAGGCACATCGCCTTCAAGATGATTGGCTTCGTAGAAGTTACCATCGGCATCGCGCTTGGTGCTGCGCAGATGCACAAAGTTTATGCGATCGGCAAACCGACGCATCATCTGCGGCAGATTATTGTCGGCTCTAACGCCGAACGAGCCTGTGCACAGACACAATCCGTTGCTGTTGCAAGGCACGGCATCGATGATAGCCTGGAAGTCGTCGGCAGTACTTAGAATTCGAGGAAGTCCGAAAATAGGATATGGCGGGTCGTCGGGGTGAATGGCAAGCACAGCACCACATTCGTCGGCTACAGGGCATATTTCGGCAAGAAAATCGATGAGATTGCTGCGCAGACGATCGGCAGTGATGCCATCGTAACGGCTGAGTTCGGTTCGGAACTGGTCGATTGTGAAACTCTCTTCCGAGCCGGGAAGACCAGCAATAATATTTCGGGTCAAGCGGTTGCGCTCTTCGTCGGTCATCTGTTCCAGACGAGCCTTTGCAGCTTGCTTCTCGGCATCGGTATATTCGCTTTCAGCACCAGGGCGCTTGAGGATATATAGGTCGAAAGCCATCATTGCAGCACGCTCGAAACGCAGAGCACGGCTTCCGTCGGGCATTTCGTAGGCCAAGTCGGTGCGAGTCCAGTCGAGAACGGGCATAAAGTTATAAGTGATATTCTTGATGCCGCATGCCGCAAGGTTGCGGATGCTTTGCTTATAGTTTTCGACATACCGATGGTAGTTGCCGGTTTGGGTCTTGATATGTTCGTGCACAGGAATGCTTTCTACGACGCTCCAGCGCAGCCCGGCATCTTCTATAATGCGCTTTCGCGCCTCGATTTCGTCGATTGTCCACACCTCACCGTTAGGAATGTGGTGCAGTGCGTTGACAATGCCAGTGGCACCAGCCTGCTTGATGTCCTGAAGGCTGACAGGGTCGGACGGACCATACCAACGCCATGTTTTTTCGGAAAGTATCATTGTAGTGAAATTGAATTTTTATATTGAGAAAGCATTGAACCCGCCGTCAACGATTATTTGAGTGCCGGTGACGAACGACGAGGCATCGCTCACCAGATAATGCACGGCACCAAACAGTTCCTCGGGCTCTGCGAACCGGCCAGCCGGAGTGTGGGCAATTATACTCTTGGCGCGGTCAGTGTAGGAACCGTCGGCATTGGTGAGCAACGAACGGTTCTGGTCGGTGAGAAGGAATCCCGGCGTGATGGCATTGACGCGGATGTTCGGAGTGTATTTCGACGCCAATTCGGTGGCCATATACTGGGTGTAATTGAATATTGCAGCCTTTGCGGTGCCATAGCCACAAACACGAGTGAGAGGACGAAGCGCCGACTCTGATGAGAAGTTAAGGATTACACCTTTCTGTGCCTTTGCCATCGGCTCAACGAAAATCTGGGTAGGAATCATGGTTCCGAACAGGTTCAAGTCGACAACCTTGCGCACAGCCTCCACATCGAGGTCGAGGAATGTCTTCTCAGGCGGGATTGTTGCGCCTGGCATATTGCCACCGGCAGCATTGATTAGCACATCCACGCAACCAAATTCGGTCAGGATGGTATCGCGGCAAACAGTAAGTGCCTCGCGGTCGAGCACATCTGCCTGAAGGAACCTGGCACGGCCTATTGCCGACAATTCTGTGGCAAGCGCATTGCCTTTTTCAACTGAACGACCTATGATTACAACTATTGCGCCTTGTTCCACCAGATAACGGGCAATGGCGCGTCCGAGAATACCGTAACCGCCGGTAATCACAATCACCTTATCAGAGATATCAAACAAATTAGTCATGTTTTATTGGTATAATATATTGGTCATGAAGATTTTTCATTGCCACAAAATTGTGTGGCGACAAGTAATTACAAGAGTTAATAGAGTTGTTGTCAAACTCTTACACTAGCAGCTTGATTCGGTTGACAGCACAAAATTATTCAATTGCAACCAAATCACAAAATTTTTAAGTATACAATAGATGTGAATACTTCCACAGCACAGGATATTCTGTCCACGAACTGATTGGGGACTAATGGCAACGTCCTCACTTGGCCCAGTTTGCGCGGTCAAGGTTTCGGTAGCTGATGGCCTCCTGAATG
>JAEDFO010000048.1 GCA_016292745.1 Muribaculaceae bacterium
GTATACACGCTTTCCAGGCGTGCCTCTTCAACCACTCGAGCATCACTCCTTTGCTGATAAGTTGTGCAAAAATACAACAATTATCTTTTTTGCACAACGTTTTTTGCCTATTTTCCGCCAACGACGTTGCGACGGCTGCATTTTATCCTTTTACGAGGCCGGCAAAGCGGGTGGGCACCGGGAGCTCGAAATTCATCTCCTTTCGGGTGATTGGATGCACAAATCGTAGGGTGCGGGCATGCAATGCCAGACGACGGATTGGGCTGCTGCTGGCGCCGTATTTACGGTCGCCCACAATTGGATGTCCGAGGTCCTTCATGTGCACCCGAATCTGGTTCTTACGGCCGGTGTCGAGTTCAAGCTCTACCAGGGTGTATCCGCTCGATCGCTTCAGCACCTTGTAGCGAGTGATGGCGAGCTGTCCCTTTGTGGGGTCTTGTGTGGAATATACCTCGAACTGGGCAGTTTCGGCGAGATAGCTCTTCACCACGCCCTCGTCGTCGGGTATCACCCCCTCAACCACAGCCACGTATTTGCGGTTGAGCACCATGTTGTTCCAGTTGTGCTGCATGGTGTCCTTGGCTTCCATAGTCTTTGCGAGCATCATAAGGCCCGAGGTGTCGCGGTCGAGGCGATGGACAATGAAAACCTTGGCGCGTGGGTCGGAATACTTTACGTACTCGCGCATAATGCTGTAGGCTGTGCCCTCCTTGATGTTGTCGGTACCCATCGACAGCACGCCGTAGCCTTTGTTGATTACGAGGATATCGTTGTCTTCATACACCAGCTTGATGCGAGGACTTGAAAACACGCGGAACGACTTGGTGAAGTTGACGCTCACCTTGTCGCCGTCCTCGAGAGGTGTGTCGAACTGCGATGTCGGCATTGAGTTGACGGCAAACTGGTTGTGCTTCAGCATCGATTTCACTTTTGTCTTGGAGTGGTCGGCAAGGCGCTTTTCCACAAATGCAAGCAATGTGGTGGTCTCGGGTACATCCCAGGTGACGATGCGGTCGGGCTGCGATGCGATGCGCCTGTTTTTGTCTTTGTTTATCATATATATTGTTGATATTCAGCGTTTTATACAATTATCTTATGGTATCGGCAGCAAATTTGTTGCGATACACATTATCGGGGTTCCACTTGTTCTTAGGCTCGGGCGATTCGGCTGGATGTCCCACAGGAATCATGTTGAGCGGAATGAACTTGTCGGGGATGTTAAGCACGCTGCGCAAAATTGCCACTCGCTCCTCAGATGGGTATCCGCCGGTCCACACGGCGCCAAGTCCATAAGCCTTGATTGCAATTAGCATATTTTCGGAGGCGGCACTCACGTCGTTAATCCAGAATGCTGCACCGGGGCCTTCAATCATCTTGGTGCGGTCGCCGCAGGGGATAATAAGGAAAGCGGCGTTAGGAAGCATTCGGGCCATAGGCATCGAATCGGCAAGCTCGCGGATAACCTCGCGGTCGTCGACAACGATGAACGCCCACGGCTGACGGTTCATGGCTGTAGGGGCAGCCATACCGGCCCGGAGGATGCTCTCAATGGTGTCCTGCCCAACGGGACGGCCATCGTAGGCACGGATGCTTGTTCGCTCCATAATAGTCTGCAATACCACCTGTGTGGTGTCAACCTGCGCTTCGTTTTGCGAGGCCAGAACCTTCCACAATGCTATTGCCAGCACTATTGGCAACACTATAGATATAATCCGGAATACTTTCTTCAAATCCATACTCTTGATGTTTAAATAATTTTGCGTAAAGATAAAATAATTTTTTGACACAGTGACAACAGAACTACGGCCAATGGTTGCCTCTATTTGTTCTTCGAGTCGATTACAATGGTCACGGGGCCATCGTTGATTAGCGACACTTTCATGTCGGCCCCAAAAACCCCGCGCCGGGTTTCGCGGCCGGTGAGAGTCGATGTCATGCGACAAAACTCCTCATACATTGGCACAGCAAGCTCGTGACGGGCAGCCTTGATGTACGAGGGACGATTGCCTTTGCGAGTTGATGCCAGCAGGGTGAACTGGCTCACTGCAAGTATTTCGCCTCCGACGTCGAGAATTGAACGGTTCATCACCCCGTTTTCATCGTCGAAAACCCGCAGATTCACGCACTTCTGCACCACATATTCCAAATCGTCGGCAGTGTCGTCGTCGGACACCCCGACAAGTACCATAAAGCCTGGCCCAATCGACGAATGCAACTTTCCATCGATGGTCACCGACGCTTCACTCACTCTTTGAATCACTATTTTCATTACTTTCTACATTTAATGCATTAAACACAGCTTCGGCCTTCTTCGGGCCGATAACTTCGGCAATTTCGGTTAGCGTAGCCATGCGCATTCGCTTCACACTCTTGAAATGTTTCAGCAGAGCAGCGGCAGTCTTATCCCCCACTCCCTGTATGTCGTCGAGAACCGATTCGAGCTGACTCTTGCTGCGTCGATTGCGATGATGCGTGATGCCAAAACGGTGTGCCTCGTCGCGCAGATGCTGAATCACTCGCAACGATTCGGAATTCTTGTCGATATATAGAGGAATGCTGTCGCCAGGGAAATAAATCTCCTCCAGGCGCTTGGCAATGCCGATGAGAGCTACCTTGCCGCGTATACCCATCTCGTCGAAAGCCTCGACAGCGCTGCTCAGCTGCCCTTTGCCGCCATCAACAACCACCAACTGGGGTAACTCCTCACCCTCGGCAATAAGACGCGAATAGCGGCGCGTTAGCACCTCACGCATCGAGGCAAAATCGTCAGGTCCGACAACAGTGCGTATGTTGAAATGCCGATAGTCGCGCTTCGATGGCTTGGCATTCTTGAACACCACACACGATGCCACCGGATTCGTGCCCTGGATGTTGGAATTATCGAAGCATTCAATGTGCCTCGGCAACTCGGTGAGCCTGAAATCACGCTGCATGGTGGTGAGTACCCGCAATGTGCGCTGCTCTGGGTTGAGCTTCTCGTTGTGCTTAAGCTTGTCGATGAGATATTGACGGGCATTTTTCTCGGAAACTTCGAGCAATTTGCGCTTATCGCCGCGTTGCGGAACGGTGAAGGTCTTGCCCTCAAACTCCATATCGGGCAAAAAAGGCACCACTATTTCCTTTGCGTCAGAAAGCCCTTTCTCTGCCATCTCAGCAATAGCATATGACAACATCTCAGCATCGGATTCACCGAGTTGAGTGCGATATTCGAGAGTCATCGACTTACACACAGCACCCGCACGGACGTGCATATAATTGATGTAAACCGACTGTTCGTCGCGCACAAAGCTGAACACATCAACATTATGAATCTGTGCACTCACAATCACCGATTTCGCCTTGTATTTCTCAATGAGCAGGTATTTCTGCTTCAGCACCTCAGCCTCCTCGAAACGGAGATGCGAAGCCAATGCAGTCATCTGTTCGATTAGCATATCGGAAATATGGCCGATATTACCGCTAAGAATCTGCCTGATTTCATCGATGAAACCGCCATATTCATCAGCCGAGATTGCACCGGTGCAGCATCCCCTGCAATTCTTGATGTGATATTGCAGGCACAACTTCAGCTTACCACGGCTAATGGCATCGGCAGTGATGCCAGTGCGGCAAGTGCGGATGGGATAAAGTTCACGAATCAATTCGAGTAGAGTGCGCACCATCGTCACATTGGTGTATGGGCCATAGTATTTGCCGCCACGGAGAGTAACATCGCGGGTGACGAAAACCCGTGGATATAGCTCGTTGGTAACGCATATCCACGGGTAACTCTTATCGTCCTTGAGCAGGACATTATAGCGCGGTTTGTTCTCCTTGATAAGGCTATTCTCCAGATGCAAGGCATCTTCCTCGGAGTTCACCACAATATACTTCAGGTCGGCGATGTTCCGCACCAGCACGTTAGTGCGAGCCACGGTGTGTTCGCGGTTGAAATAAGAGCGTACACGGCGGCGCAATCGCTTGGCTTTTCCGATATAGATTATAGTGCCCTCTTTATCGAAATACATATACACTCCCGGCGACTCGGGGAGCATATCAATCTTCTCCTTCAGTCTTTCGGACGGTATAACCACACCACCCCCTTCTATCAATAGATAATCATCGAATTAATATCCACATCGGCCGGGAATTTCTTGCGGCCTTCGAGAGCGCTGAGTTCAACAAGAAAGCTAATGTAGATTTTCTTCGGGTTGCACTGTTTCACCAGCTCGTAAGCAGCAGCCATACTGCCACCAGTTGCAAGCAAATCGTCGTGCAGCACCACGATGTCGTTTTCGTTGATGGCATCACTGTGAATCTCGATGGTATCGGTGCCATACTCTTTCTCGTAAGTCATGCTGATGGTGTCAGCCGGCAATTTGCCTGGCTTGCGCAGCAATACGAAGCCCGCACCGATTTCGTTGGCAAGGATAGAGCCGCAGATAAAACCGCGGGCCTCGATGCCCACCACCTTGGTTATGCCAAGGTCCTTGTACGAATCGCGCAGTTCCTCGCTCACGATGTGCAGACATTCGCCATCCTTGAACATTGTGGTCAAGTCGCGGAACAGAATTCCTTTCTTTGGAAAATCGGGGACATCCCTGATTTCACTTTTCAGTTTGTTTAGTTTTGCCTCTTCCATATAATAAAAAGTTTGTGTTTCACGTGGAACATTTTCAGCCTATCGGCCTAATAATAAAAGCAATATATTAACATCGCTCGGCGAAATCCCCGGTATTCTCGAGGCTTGCGCGACGGTTTCGGGATCGATGCGAGTAAGTTTCTGACGAGCCTCGGTGGAAAGTGCCTTAACGTCGTTATACACGATTTTACCGCGCAATTTCACGTTTTCAAGCCGCGCTATTTTATCGGCAATCTGGCGTTCTCGGTCAATATAGCCCTGGTACTTTATCAAGATCTCAGCAGCTTCGATAATTTCGTCGCGACGAGTTTCCTCGATGGTATCGAGGTGACGCGCAAGTGCCGGAACCACATTGGCAAGACTCATCACTGAAAGCTGTGGCCTGAGAATCAAATCGTAAAGTTTAGTGCCCTGTTTGAGCGGCGAAGTGCCGAGCGAATCGGCAAATTCGTTGAATATATCGGCGCGGATTGAGTAGTTTCGGGAGAATTCGACGAGTTCATCACGCTGACGGCGCTTGTCGAGCATAAGTTGATAGCGCTCGTCGGTTGCAAGCCCAATTGCATGCGACTTCTCGGTGAGACGCATATCGGCATCGTCCTGACGAAGCAGAATACGATACTCTGCGCGCGAGGTAAACATTCGGTAGGGCTCGTCGACACCCTTTGTCACGAGATCGTCGATAAGCACTCCAATGTATGCCTCATCGCGACCAAGCACAAAAGGCTCATCGCCACGCACTCGAAGCGCAGCATTGATTCCGGCTACAAGCCCCTGCCCTGCTGCCTCTTCATAGCCGGTGGTACCGTTAACCTGACCGGCAAAATAGAGGTTAGAGAGAAGTTTTGTTTCCAGGGTATGATACAATTGAGTCGGGTCGAAATAATCGTATTCAATTGCATAACCCGGACGGTAGATTTGCACATTTCGCAACGCCGGAATTTGGTGCAGGGCATCAATCTGGACCTGGAGCGGAAGCGACGACGAGAAACCATTGAGGTAGAATTCGTGTGTAGTCTCACCCTCGGGTTCCAGGAAGAGCTGATGCGATGTTTTATCGGCAAATGTTACTATTTTTGTCTCAATACTCGGACAATAACGAGGACCAACGCTCTGAATCTGCCCGTTATAAAGCGGTGAATCGGGCAATCCGTCGCGCAGAATCTGATGGACTCTTTCGTTGGTATATACCATCCAGCAAGGGCGCTGAACGAGAGTGCGCTTCACATTGGGCAGATAGGAAAACTTATGGAAATCGTTGTCGCCCTCTTGCACAACTGCTTGCGAAAAGTCGATTGAACGGCTGTCGATGCGCACAGGTGTACCGGTTTTCATCCTGCCCACGGTGAATCCAGCATCGCGTAATTGTTCGGTGATACCGTACGAAGCAGGCTCGCTGATGCGACCGCCCTGGATTTTCACCCTTCCTATATGCATCAATCCACTGAGGAATGTACCAGCAGTAAGCACCACTGCAACTGCCTTGAAATCAACACCAAGAGCAGTGTGGACTCCGCACACTTTACCTTCCTCAATAATCAGCGATACCACCGAATCCTGCCACATATACAGGTTGTCGGTGTTCTCGATTATTGAGCGCCATTGGTGGATAAATCGGGCACGGTCGCTCTGGGCTCGCGGGCTCCACATGGCTGGACCTTTCGAGCGATTGAGCATCCTGAACTGAATGGCAGTAAGGTCGGTGACAATACCCATCTGGCCACCCAAGGCATCTATCTCTCTGACTATCTGACCTTTAGCAATACCCCCAACAGCAGGATTGCAACTCATCTGCGCTATCTTGTTCATGTCCATAGTGATGAGCAACGTGCGCACACCAAGATTTGCGGCAGCGCAAGCAGCCTCACAACCGGCATGGCCGGCACCTATCACTATTACATCGTAGTCGAACCTCATAGAAGATTACATATTGCTGAGCAAGGCAAGTGCCTCGTCCTCGTGTCGTTCCATAATTTCTCGTTCTCCAGGACCTTTGTCGTCTACCCCGCAAAGGTGCAATATACCGTGAATAATCACTCTCATAAGCTCGTTGTCGTAGGTTTTGCCAAGCAATATGGCATTCGAGCGTACAGTGTCGAGCGATATGAACACATCGCCACTGATACGCATCGGGCGAGAATAATCGAAGGTGATGATATCGGTATAATAATCGTGATTGATATATTTACGGTTAACCTCGAGTATCTTATCGTCGTTACAGAAAATATATGTGACAGCACCCACCGTTTTACCGAAACCGCGGGCAACCGACACAATCCAATTCTCAATGCGCTGAGTGTCGAACGAAGGCATCTCTACGCCATCCGTAGTATAACTGATTTCTGTCATATCGCAAAATTAATGAAAATAGATGCCGCAAACAAGAAAAAAACACAATTCAGCGCAACCCGCAAATGCAGTTTATCTGAAGAAAATGTATGCTGCAACAACACCGGCAATAGAGCCGACGATATCGGCCAAAAGAGCATAAGGAACAGCATAACGCGTTTTCTTGATGCCAACGCTTCCGAAATACACTGCAAGTATATAGAAAGTGGTGTCGGTGCTTCCCTGTACACACGCCGATACACGCGACACGAAAGCATCAGCACCGTAGGTGTTCATGGCATCGATCATCATCCCACGCGAGCCGCTGCCACTCAATGGCTTCATCAGCATTGTTGGCAACGCCCCTACCCAATCGGCATCAAAGCCAAGTGCCGAGATACATTGCGTGAGCCAGTCGGTGAGCACGGTCATTGCACCCGAGGCACGCAGCATAGCAATGCCGACAAGGAATGCCACCAAATAAGGAATAATCATGACGGCGGTCTTGAATCCATCTTTAGCACCCTCTATAAAGGCATCAAACATATTTACACGCTTACGCAATCCGGCACAAATGAAGCCCACTATCACGCTCAACAATATAAAGTTGGCCGCAAACGACGAATAGCGCTGAACATCGTCCTGCGACAGGGTCGATACATACCAAACCACACCAGCAAGCACTGCAGCAATGCCTACGAGCCACGAAAGCAGGACCTTATCGAGGAAATTGATGCGCTGACGGATGCACAGAGCTATGATTCCCACCAGAGTGGCAATGAAAGTGGCCACCAGAATAGGCATAAACACATCGGTGGGATTTGTCGCGCCGCATTGAGCCCGATACATCATCACACCGATTGGAATCATGCACAGCCCTGATGCATTGAGCACGAGAAACATTAGCATGGCGTCGCTTGCAGTGTCCTTCTTTGGGTTGAGCTGCTGAAGCTCGTTCATCGCTTTCAACCCCAGAGGTGTGGCAGCATTGTCGAGGCCGAGCATATTGGCGGACACGTTCATGAATATCGAACCCATTGCCGGATGGTTCTTTGGAATGCCTGGGAAGAGCCGGCTAAAGAGCGGACTGACAAGGCGCCCGAAAAACTGGATGACCCCACCTTGCTCTCCGATTTTCATCAACCCCATCCAGAGCGACAAAATACCGGTCAGGCCCAATGAAATTGTAAAAGCCGTTTCGGCAGCTCCGAATGATGAGTTCATGATTTCGCTCCAAACGTCGAGATTTCCGTTGAATACCGTTTCGCCAACTGCAACAACGAATGCAATCAGGAAGAAAGCAATCCAAATGTAGTTAAGAACCATAAAGCGATGATTTAGATGACAAAAGTAGTCAAATTATTCGGTAAACACAATTTGAGGCCAAGAGAGAACTGTCACAAAATTATTTGGAGCCGAAGTGACAACTCCAAAAAACAAGGATATAAATCTATATATCAGTTATTTACACGAAACTTAACTCGCTGAGAATTCAGAATTTGAAATTGTTCGGGAGATTT
Source organism: Muribaculaceae bacterium (assembly GCA_016292745.1). Taxonomy (GTDB): domain Bacteria; phylum Bacteroidota; class Bacteroidia; order Bacteroidales; family Muribaculaceae; genus SFRY01. The sequence goes on from JAEDFO010000048.1 coordinate 8,470, forward strand.
ATCGGGAAAATTAGGAAGATTTCCACATAATTTCACACATATTTTTAGTTAACTTTGCGATGATGGTGTGATGAGCAAGCGACCCGGGAATTCGGAAGTTTCACGTGGAACGGCAACTGCTCACACAAGCGGATTCTCAAACTTTGCAAACGAAGTATGAAAATTAATTTCAACAGAACATATTCAATGAGTCGCATTACCGAAGGGCGGCTCGGCAAACTGATTTGCAACCTGCTGATTGCCCTGCTTATGCTGGCGATAGCTCGAGTAGCATTCATCGTAGCAAACTACGACAAATATGCCGAGACCATGAGCCTTGAATTGCTGAAAGGGATTGCCCGCGGCGGCCTAACCTTCGACCTTGCCGCTCTATTCTACATCAACTCGCTCTACATTGTGCTGTTTTTGTTTCCGCTCCACTTCAAAGAGCGACGTGGCTATCATTTAGGGCTAAAATGGCTGTTTGTGATAACCAACGGCATTGCAATGGCAGCCAATCTGTGCGACTGCGTGTATGTGCGGTTCACCGGCCGGCGCACCACAGCCACAGTGTTCAGCGAATTCAGCCATGAGAGCAATCTGGCTGGGATATTCGGCAACGAGATACTGCACAACCTTCCTCTGGTAGTACTTGCCATTGTAGTGATATGGGGCGTGTGGAAGCTGTATCAGACACCAAGGACCGACCGAAGCGATGAAGGGCTCGTATGGTATTATGTGAAGATGGCACTGTCGCTCGTAGTGGCAGCACTTTGCGCCATAACGGCAATACGTGGTGGAATAGGGCAGACCGTAAGGCCGATAAGCATCAGCAATGCAAACCAATATGTAGACCGTCCTATCGAGGCCGCGGCCGTGCTAAACACCCCGTTCTCGATAATCCGGACCATCGGCAAACCGGCATTCAACATACCAGAATACATGCCGGCAGAAGAAGCCGAGCGATATTATTCGCCAGTGCACTACCCTATCGATTCGATAGGCACAAAGAGGCAGATGAATGTGGTTATATTCATAGTTGAGAGCTTCTCGAGAGGATTTATAGGTGCACTTAACACCGATATCCAAAACGGTGAGTACAAGGGCTACACACCATTCACCGACTCGCTCATAAACGTCTCACGCACATATAAATACGCATTTGCAAATGGAATGAAGAGCATCGACGGAATGCCATCGGTGCTATCGTCGATACCGATGATGATAGAGCCGTTTTTCCTGACTCCGGCATCGATGAACCACATCGGCGGAATAGCCCATGAACTAAAATCGGAGGGATATTACTCGGCATTTTTCCACGGAGCACCCAACGGTTCAATGGGATTCGAAGCCTTTGCCCGTTCGTCGGGCTTCGATGACTATTTTGGCCTCAACGAATACTGCAAATCGGCAGAACACAACGGCATGGACGACTTCGACGGCTCGTGGGCTATCTGGGACGAGGAATTCTTCCAATACTTCGCCGAGGAGATGAGCCACTTCAAGCAACCATTTGTCACGGCGCTGTTCAGTGCTTCGTCGCACCATCCGTTCCATGTTCCGGCTCGTTATGCCGACATTTATCCCGAAGAAGGTGGGCATCCAAACTTCAAATGCATCCGTTACGTCGACATGGCTTTGCAGCGTTTCTTCGAACGGGCAAAACACGAGCCTTGGTTTGCCAACACACTGTTCGTTATCACCTGCGACCACTCCAGCGATGCTGTGAGCACCATAAAAGGCGCCAACTACGGCAACGACCAACAGCAATTCGCAGCTCCGATAATATTCTATGCACCGGCCGATTCGACCTTGCGCGGAACAGACACCTCTACCCTCGCCCAGCAGATAGATATCATGCCCACGGTGCTCGGATACCTGGGCTACGACAAGCCTTACGTGGCCTTCGGCATCGACTTGTTCAACACCCCGGCCGAAAAAGCTTTCACATTCAACTACCTTGCCGGTACCTACCAATATGCACGTGGCGACTACTTCTTGCAATTCGACGGCACAGACACCAAGGCAATATACAATTTCCGGAACGACAAGACACTAACACACAATCTGTTAGATTCCTTGCCAAGCGATTCGGTGAAAGCGATGGAAATGGAACTGAAATCGATAATCCAGCAATATGCCGAACGAATGCGAAACGACCAACTTACCTACCGACATCAATCAAACTAATAGTCATTTATAAGTATGAAAAAGATTCTTCTCTTTACACTGTTGCTTACATCGTTGATGCCTATAAACGCAACAAAAGCTGAATGGGCATTAAAAGGAGTGCCAACAACTAAAGTCTTTTGCGAAGGCAGTACAACAGGCGGATTCCACGACGGAATTGCCGTGGTTCAAGATGTTGAGTCAAAAGAATGGAAAGTGCCGTACGGAGCCATCAACACCATGGGCCAGTTAGTTATCCCATACAAATATAAGGACCTATCCGATTTCTACAAAGGAACAGCCTATGCACAAAACATGGACGGGAAATACGGCATCATCAATACATCTGATGTGGTGCTTTTGCCGTTTGAATTCAAAGAAATTACACGCGTTGATAACCATCCCGACCTATACATGGCAGAAAAATCGGAAGGAAAATTCTTTTTCTACGAAGGACGATTGTTGAATACTACAGCAGCGTCATACACCAGTACCGATGATTTTCCTTTCATTCGTATAGACGACTATCATCTGAATATCTACACCGGACAAATAATAAAAAGTGCGTATAAAGTGTATGGATACTACTCCGGAAATAATGAATATTACCAATCCGACGGCACCCCAATCGATGCCGAAAAAGGAAAGATAAGCAGCAAAGGCATATCCTGGTTCAAAGATGAAACTTCGAAACTCTTCGGGCTGAAAAACGAGGCTACAGGAGCCATTGTTTTTCCTGCAAAGTTCAAGTACATTAAAACAATGGTGTGGACACATAATGTGCTTGTAGCCTCAAGTTGCAAAAACGAGGATAAAGATTGTATTATCAATACCGACGGTACCATCGTCGAAATGCCAGGCAATGTACTTTACTTAACAGACTATGGGATAGTATTTTTAATAGAAGACAAGTATGGCTTATGCGACTATAATGGTAAGATTATATTACCACTTGAAAACAGTTTTATTACTCCAAAACCAATATTTGGCGAAGCAGTATTCATCGGTTGCAAGGATGGTCAACAATATTTATTTAACGCGAAAACAAATAAACGCATAGAAGGATTCTTTGACGAAACAAAAATCAACGAAGGCATTGGAATCTCATGGAAAGACGGAAATAGCTACTACGTGGATTTAGCAACTTTCGATGTTATAGCCGGTCCATACAAATACGCATATAAATTCAGTGAAGGGCTTGCAAAAGTTGACGACAACAAGTTCATCAACCGCAAGGGAAAAGTTGTGGCTGACTTCAGCCAATTCGATAGTAGTAGTATAGGTAACTTTTTCTCGGAAGGGGTGATTCCGGTGGAATATAGAGATGAGAACTATAATAAAATCAACGGATTCATATATAATCCTCTGGGTAACAGCAAGTATGTATACAATCAGAAAGGAGCCACCAAATCTGTGATTAACTCTTGGGCTGTTGAAGCCGACGCTCTGCTCAAAGACAAGAAATATGGCAAAGCAAAGGATGTATATTACCGTGTCATGGTTGCCGACCCTCAGAACATCAATGCAGTGATAAACTACGGATATTGCCTCGATAGGCTCGGATTCCAGGAAGAGGCTCTTGAAGCATTCTCAATCGCACTTGACATCGACCCTAACAATGAACTTGCCAAGAAAAACTATGCAGTGGTTAAGCAATACTTGGAACAGAACCGACAGAATCAAGTATCGGCCGAGCGAAACAACGGAGGCTTCTGGAACTCGCTTATGAACTTCACCAATGTGCTCACACAAACCCTTGGAGGACAAGGGTCTAACACCATTGGGGGCTATGGCGATTCGTATGGCAGCTATGACAGTTACGACTCCGGCTCATCGAACACATCGGGAGCGTCCGAGGCAACTCTCCGCTCGATATACCAGAAATGGGAGGCTCGAGCCAAAGATGCGTACGACAGCCTGACACTGATGGGCACAAAAGTGACATCGAAGAAAGGCGACAAGAGCGGCAGTGGCGGCGGATTCTGGAAAGGTAGCAACTACGTGGGGCTGAAGCAGAATCTCCGCGACGCTCAGCGCCAGATGCGCCACATCCGATCTGAAGCATCGTCGAAAGGGTTCAACATTCCACAATCAAAGTGGGAAACAGCAACAGTAAGTTATTGATAAACGGATATATAACCACAATACCACCTATGTCGGCGAGATGCCGATATGGGTGGTATTGCTGTTGTTATTGGAGAGGTTCGTTGCGCAGGTTGTATGTGTTTCGGAGGGTTTCGAAAGCCTTGGCAGCCTGGTGTGAAATTGAACCGTCGGCATAGCGTTGAGCCATGGCCTGACGCATGGCGGCTGTGTCGACAAGTGGATTGTACGACTGCATCACCTGCTCGAGCGACGGTGATGTGTCATTTCCCATATCGACAGGCTTTACCTCGAGCGGTAAACCGAAATGCGCCGCAACGGCAGCCACCATCATGTCGGTGGCACGATGCTTACCTTGCGAGGAATATCCGGCAATGTGAGGTGTAGCCACAAAAGCGCGGTCGAGCAACCGAGAATCGATATATGGCTCGCCTTCCCAGCAGTCGATTGCAATGTCGGCATCGAATGAGCCAGCGGACAAGGCATCGGCAAGTGCAGCATTGTCGACCACCGGACCACGCGAGCTGTTGATGAGCAGACGGCATCGGCTCATCTGGGCAATGGCCTGAGCGTCGGCCATATGCAAGGTGGCGTCGCGTCCCGATGCAGTGAGCGGAGTGTGGAAAGTGATTATGTCGGATAGCGCGGCAATTGTGGCAAAATCGACGAAATGGCCGCCTTCAGCGCGCTTTCGAGGCGGGTCGCACTCCAGCACCTTTATACCCATTTTGTGCGCCTGACGGGCAATTATTGAGCCCACATGCCCTACTCCGACTATTCCCAGCGTTATCCGGCCATCGAGAAGCCTGTGGGTGAGGCCATTTGCGGCGCACCACTGCCCTATCGTGGCAAGCACATACTGCGCCACTGCCGGAGCGTTGCAACCTGGTGCCGAGGCCACTGTGATGCCTCTATGGCGACAGTAATCGAGGTCGATATGGTCGGTTCCAATTGTAGCAGTGCCGACAAAACGGCAACGGCTGTCATCGAGCAGGGATGCATCACAGCGAGTGCGAGTGCGCACCAGCAGCGCATCGGCATCGGCCACGGCCTGGGCATCGATATCGCCTGCTGCAAGGTATTCTACGGTAGCATACGGCTCGAAAATGCCGCGAATATACGGAATATTGGCTTCAATAACTATTTTCATCACACCAGAGAATATACGGTTATCAGTGCCGCCATAATCAGTAGCACAGCAATATAACGGCGGCGATACGGCTTGGCATTCAGGCAGTGAGCCAGCTGCATGGCCACATTTACAATCAGCACCGGGATATATAGCGAAGCATTTCCGCTGTCGGCCACAATCATTATCACAGCCCAGAGGATGGCCAGCAAGGTGAAGCCGTTGTAGGTGCGCAGCTGCAGGCGATAGCTGATGAGGGTGAAGGAATTCACGCCGATAGCGGCCATCCCTACTGCCAGCACACCACCTGCCACAGCCAGCGCAGCACCGGCTCCGGAGAACGCACTGTCGACATGAGGCCACACAAGGGCATCAGTGGGCACCAAACCGCTGCCCAGCACTATCCAGTAGGGAGTGAGTATGCCAAAAACGGCCGCGAGGATGCCTCGAATGCTCATTGACCTCACCTGAACCACCCCAAAGAAGAATAGCGGCAGCATCCACACGAATGCCGACTCAATGAGGCTGAATCCGGCGATGATTACAAACAGAGTGAAAATGCGGGTGGTGAAGTCGCGCTGCTCAAAGAGCGAGAACAGCATGTGGGTGAGCACCAGATACACCAAAGCCATCAGCATTCCATCGGCCATACCACCCACTGCGACGGAAAGCGACGGTACAGCCAGCAACGTCAGGCTCACGAACAGCATCGTCATGCCTCCGAGGAAGGTGAAATGCTTGTTGAGCAGCACCATGGCCAATGCTGCCAATAGTGCGAGGACAAATTCCACATACCGGCACCACGAGCCCATAACGCTCCAATTGATGCCCCACCCTGTCACCGTTCCGTAGCTGGCGGCCGGCACCGATGGCTCCGACATGAAAAAAGTGAGCAGCAGTGCTCCGACCAAGCAAAGCACTGCCATAAGATGTCCCTGGATGAATATGTTTATCCGTTGTTCGTTCATTCAAAATTGAAGTCGCGGCACTATTTGAGGTCGAAACCGATGTCGCGACGGAAGTATTTACCGTCGAAAGTCACCTTCGCTACAGCCTCGAACGACTTGTCGAGCGCTTCCTGCTTGGTGGAGCCATACGAAGTGGCTGCAATTACGCGGCCACCGTTGGTGAGCAGTTCACCGTTGGCGCCTCGCGATGTTCCGGCATGGAATAGGATGCTGCCTTGTGATGCAGCATCAACGCCTTCGATGACTTTCCCCTTCTCGTACTTTCCGGGATAACCGGCCGACACCATCATGACGGTTACGGCATATCGCGGGTCGATTTCGAGAGCCACATCGGCCAGCTTGCCGGCTGCAGTGGCATGGAGCAGTTCGACGAGGTCGCTTTTGATGCGTGGCATCACAACCTCGGTTTCGGGGTCGCCCATGCGCACGTTGTATTCGATGACGTAAGGGTTGTTGTCAACATTTATGAGGCCGAGGAATATGAAACCGCGGTAGGTGATGTTCTCGCTCTTGAGGCCGTTGATGGTGGGCACAATAATGCGCTCCTCCACCTTTGCCATGAAGGCATCGTCGGCAAAGCTTACGGGCGAGACGGCGCCCATGCCGCCGGTGTTTAGGCCGGTATCGCCCTCCCCTATTCTCTTATAGTCCTTTGCCACGGGGAGAATCTTGTAGTTTGTGCCGTCGGTGAGCACAAACACCGAGCATTCTATGCCACTGAGGAATTCCTCGATAACCACTGTAGCCGACGACTTTCCGAACATGCCATCGAGCATTGCCTGAAGCTCGGTTTTTGCCTCGTCGAGATTATCGATGATGAGCACGCCTTTTCCGGCAGCCAGGCCGTCGGCCTTGAGCACATACGGAGCCTTGAGGCTTTCAAGGAATCGATAACCGTCGGCAATGTTATGCTTTGTAACGCTGAGATGGCGTGCTGTGGGTATTCCGTGGCGCTGCATGAAGCATTTTGCGAAATCCTTGCTGCCTTCGAGCTGTGCGCCCAATTTCGAGGGGCCAATTACCGGCACAGCGGCCAATTTGTCGTCGGCCTTGAAATAGTCGTATATACCGGCCACGAGAGGGTCTTCGTTTCCCACTATTACCATGCCAATGGCGTTATCGATAACAAACTGTGCCACGGCGGGGAAATCGAGCGGCGAGATGGCCACATTGGTGCCATAAGCCTGGGTGCCGCCGTTTCCGGGAGCTATGTAGAGTTGTCCCAGGCGCTCGCTTTGCGCCAGCTTCCATGCGATTGCCGATTCTCGGCCTCCTGAACCAAGGAGCAGGATATCTGTTTTGTTCATAATATGTTAAGTGTATTAATTGACGGTTAGTTATTCGTTGTTGTCGGATGATTTGTCGTTGTTGTCAGCGGGCTTTTCGATGCCGGAGCGCTTCCAGCTGTTACGTCGGCCATGGACGATAGTACGTTCGGCGTCGGCTCCGAGAGTAGGCTCACGGAATGGCATCATAGGCTTACGCGGGCCGCGGATTGCCGGTGCTTCGCCGTCTGCCGGCTTGTCGTCAGGGTTGCGGCGCTGGCCGAAACGCTCGGCATAGGGCTTGCGGTAGTATTCCTCGAGGGCGTTCTTTGGTGCCGGTGCATCGTCACGATGGCCGAAACGGCGTGAGCGTGGCTTATCGCCGTCGCGGCGTTTCCAAGGCTTGTCGGCACTTCGGTGCTCGCCGTCCTTGCCTCCCTTGGCATCCTTATTGCCAACATATTTGTCTGATTCCTTGAACTTTGCGTCGCGGCCGCCACGGAACCGCTTCGACATGGATGGCTCCGAGCGCTTGAACTCTTCGTTCTTCACCGAGTTGCCTTCCTTGCGGAACTGGGCGTAAGTGCCGTCGAAAATCACGTACTGACGAAGCTCACACTCGAGCGAACCGTTGAGCACAGGATACTTAACCGACGGCTTGAGGCCGATGGCGTCGAAAATCTCGTTTTTGGGCCCGATTAACCAAGCCGAGCATCCCTTAAATGCTTCCTTGAGCTTTGAGCCGATAGAGTCGTAGAAAGCTTCCATATCCTCGTAGCCGATGCGTTCGCCGTAGGGAGGGTTGCTGATTAGCATGGTTTCGGCCGGGATGTTAGCCACCTGGCTTAGCGGCTTTACCTCCACCTTAACGTAACGCCCCACGCGAGCGCTCTTTATGTTTCGCTCGGTGGCAGCGATGGCCTTAGGCGAGATGTCGCTTCCGTAGATTTTGAAGTTGAAGTCGCGTTCCTGGCTGTCGTCGTTATAGATTTCCTCGAACAGTTCGGCATCGAAATCGGGCCACTGTTCGAAGGCGAAATTCTCGCGGAACACACCGGGATAAACGTTTGTGGCCATAAGGGCGGCCTCGATTAGGAACGTTCCCGAACCGCACATAGGGTCGATAAGGTTGCTCTCGCCTTTCCAACCGGCAAGCTTCAGCAGCCCAGCGGCAAGCACCTCGTTGATTGGCGCCTCGGTCTGAGCCACACGATATCCGCGCTTGTGGAGCGATTCGCCGGAGCTGTCGAGCGAAATAGTCACCTGATTACCGGCAATGTGCACGTCGATGTTTATGTCGGCGTTCTGAATGCGTATGGAAGGGCGTTTGCCGTATTTCTCGTTGAAATAGTCGGCTATAGCATCCTTCACCCTGTAGGTCACGAAACGGGAGTGACGAAAATCGTCGCTGTTTACAGTGGAGTCAATGGCAAAGGTCTGGTCGACCGAGAGCATTTTGTCCCATTCGAATTTGCGGGCAATCTCATACATTGAATCGGCATCGGAGGCCTCGAACTTAAACACCGGCTTGAGGATACGTAAAGCCGTGCGAAGGCAGAAGTTGGCGCGGTAAAGCATGCGCTTGTCGCCGCAGAACGATACAATGCGTCGTCCCACCTCCACATTCTCGGCACCGAGTTCGGTCAATTCATCGGCCAGCACGCCTTCCAGGCCCTGGAAGGTCTTAGCCGCCATTTCAAACGTTTCATTCATCGTTTTTAAATCTTAATATATTATCGGCTTTCGCCTGCACTAATTTTTCACCTGGGGCCACATCGTCGGTAATCCAGATGTTACCGCCGATTATGGCGCCGTCGCCAATACGGACACGGCCCAGAATGGTGGCATTGCTGTAAATGACCACGTTGTTGCCAATGATAGGGTGGCGCGGTATGCCCTTGATGGGGTTGCCATCGTCGTCGAGGTCGAAACTCTTGGCTCCGAGTGTCACACCCTGATAAATCTTCACATTGTCGCCGATGATGGCCGTTGCGCCGATAACCACGCCCGTGCCATGGTCGATGGCAAAATTGTTGCCAATCTGAGCCCCGGGATGTATGTCGATGCCGGTTTCGGCGTGTGCCATCTCGCTAATCATACGAGGAATCACGGGCACTCCAAGGCTGAGCAACGTGTGGGCAATGCGGTAGTTGCCGATGGCCTTGATGGCCGGATAGCAGTAAATAACCTCTTCACAGCTCACGGCGGCCGGGTCGCCAAGATACATGGCACGCACGTCGCCCTGAAGGCAATGGCGCAGCTCGGGAAGCTCAGCAATGAACAGCATGGCCAGGTCGCGGGCACGATGGCCTATCTGCTCGGCATCATATTCCTCGCCACAGAGCGCCAGAATCAGGCCGGCTTGAATCTGATTGTCAAGCAGATTGAGGAGCTCCTCGCACTGCATGCCAATGTTATATTCAATGTTGTAGGAATTCACCCCCTCAACGCCGAAGAATCCTGGGAAAAGCACACTGCGGCATAGCTCGATGATGCGTCGGATGACAGCCTGTGATGGCAGCGGCTCGCCTTGCCAACGCATATGGCACATATTCTGGAGCTGGCTCTCCTGGCTCAGTGTAGTTACCACACTTTTCAGCAGGCCTTCGTGCCGATAGGTACTTTTATCCATAATTCAGTATTTCACATTATATTTGTTGAGGATCGTCAGATACATGGCCGCCGGGGGCAAGCACCTCGTGGTCCAAATATATTGCAAAATTACTAATAAACCAGCACTTGCGAAATATTTATCAGATTTTCTGAAGCAAAAAACGGGAAAATGGAGTAGGGGAGAGCGCTGTATCAGCTTGTCCCATTTGTCCCACTTGTCCCACTTTGTCCCACTTGTCCCATTTTGTCCCACTTTGTCCC
>JAEDFO010000049.1 GCA_016292745.1 Muribaculaceae bacterium
GCCGACGCCGAGGTGTTTGTCAGCAACGAGTACACCCGCATGAACCTAAACGGAAGCATGTCGGTGCTCCTTGGAGAGGTAGTGGTGCAAGCCCGCAAGAAAAAGAAAGCAGAAGATGTGTTCCAAGCACTTGCTACCCGCACTTTCGACTACAAGGCATTTGAGACCGATGGCATGACATCCTACGCTGAGGTGCTTCGGCGCATTGCCGGCATCATAATTTGGGAGGAGAAAGTGTTCTATCGCCGTTCGGCAGTGGCTTTCATGATTGACGGCACACTGTATGAGGACATCTTTGCGCTTGGACCGGAAATGGGCGACTATGGCCGAGGCACTCCCGTACCGCTAAGCGAAATTGAGATGCGGGTGCCATTCAGCATCGTAAAGCGCATCGACTTCCTACGCCCCAACGAGGCCGCCATGTTTGGCGTGAAGGCAGGCGGCGGACTGATTGCAATTGCCACCAAGGACGGCACCGAACTGCGATACACCGACAGCAACTACAACCTGAAGACCATCACCCCACTCGGATACCAGAAGCCGGCTGCATTCTACAGCCCACGATACGACGTCAACCAAGCCGGACCCGATGACGGTACCGACTTGCGAAGCACCGTTTACTGGAATCCGAACGTGATAATCGAGGATGGCAAATCGCAGTTCTCATTCTTCGCCACCGACATTCCAGGCACCTCATACACCATTACAGTGGAAGGCCTCACCGACCAAGGCGAGATAATTGCCAAATCCGCCAAAATCCGGAAACAATAGTACTACAGAAACGACTGATGCCGATGACCATCGAGGACATCGGCATCAGTTTTATATTTCAGAGGCATTACAAGCCTTTACCGCAACAGTTCTTGAACTTTTTGCCGCTGCCGCATGGACATGGGTCGTTACGTCCCACTCTTGGAGCAGCCACAACAGGCGAAACCGGACCTTGAGGCGTATGCGACGAACGCATAGCCTGACGCTGGGCGTTCTGGCCAGGATAATCCTCCTTGTTGGTTTTATACTTACTGTAGTCCTGACGGCGTTCAGGCTCAGCGCGACGCACCTGCGCTTCGGGTTGCTCTTCGCGGACATTTATCTGACCACGCATAAGCATTGATATGGCCTTGTCGTTCATCTTGTTCACCATATCCTTGAACAGGTTGAACGATTCGAGCTTGTAAATCAAGAGCGGGTCCTTCTGCTCGTAGCTGGCGTTCTGAACCGACTGGCGCAACTGGTCGAGGTCGCGCAGATGCTCTTTCCACATCTCGTCGATTGACATCAGCACCGAAGCCTTCTGCCATGCCTTCACAATCGACTTGCACTGCGAGTCGTAGGCCTCGGTGATATCTACGGTGATGCCGTACAGACGGCGGCCATCGTTGATAGGCACACGAATCAACCCCTTGGCATCCTGTTCCTCGACAATCTGCTTTATGACTCTGTAAGCCGACTCAGCCATCTTGTCGGTGCGAGCCTTGAATGCAGCCACAACAGCCTGATAGAGCACGTCGATAAGGTCGTCGCCATCCTTCTGGCGATATTCATCCTCGGTGAGCGGCATCTCAATGGCAAATGTGCGCATAATGTCGAGCGACAGGTCGGCATAGTCGCCCTTGCTGCCATAAAGTTCAACTATCGACTCAATGCGGTCGTAGAACATATTGAGGATATCGATTCCAAGGCGCTCGCCCATAAGAGCGTGGTGGCGCTTGGTGTAAATAACGTTACGCTGAGCGTTCATCACATCGTCGTACTCGAGCAGACGCTTACGGATACCGAAGTTGTTCTCCTCCACACGTTTCTGTGCGGTTTCAATCGACTTGGTAACCATCGGCGACTCAATTCGTTCGCCATCCTTCAGACCCATCTTATCGAGCAACTTCACAGTGCGGTCGCCGGCAAACATACGCATTACATCGTCCTCAAACGATACGTAGAACACCGACGAACCCGGGTCGCCTTGACGACCGGCACGACCGCGGAGCTGACGGTCAACTCGGCGTGAATCGTGACGGGCAGTACCGATGATGGCCAAACCACCGGCATCGCGAACCTCTGGTGTAAGCTTGATGTCGGTACCACGACCTGCCATGTTGGTGGCAATGGTCACCATACCCTTGCGTCCTGCCTGTGCCACAATCTCGGCCTCCTGCTGGTGGCGCTTGGCGTTGAGCACATTGTGTGGTATGCCGCGCATGGTGAGCATACGGCTCAGCAACTGCGAAATTTCAACAGAAGTAGTACCCACAAGCACCGGGCGTCCCTTGGCCACAGTTTCCACAATTTCCTGAATAACAGCGTTGTACTTCTCCTTCATAGTCTTGTACACGCGGTCCTGCATATCGATGCGGGCAATAGGACGGTTGGTGGGGATGGTTACAACATCGAGTTTATAGATATCCCAGAATTCACCTGCTTCGGTTTCGGCAGTACCGGTCATACCCGAAAGCTTGTGGTACATTCTGAAGTAGTTCTGCAGTGTGATGGTGGCAAAAGTCTGTGTAGCAGCCTGAACCTTAACATTTTCCTTTGCCTCGATGGCCTGGTGCAAACCGTCGCTGTAGCGGCGTCCCTCCATGATACGGCCGGTGCCTTCATCGACAATCTTCACCTCGTTGTTGATTACCACATACTGCACGTCGTTCTCAAACAGAGTGTAAGCCTTAAGCAGCTGAATCACGGTGTGAACACGCTCCGACTTTATGGTGAATTCCTGCATAGCGGCCTCCTTCTTCTCGGCGATGACCTCGGCCGATTCGTTCAGGGCCGAAATCTCCGACAGCTGCGAGGTGATGTCGGGCAGCACGAAGAATTGCGGGTCGCCGGTGCGGCCGGCAAGCACGTCGTTACCCTTGTCGGTGAGTTCCACACTGTTGTTCTTCTCATCGATGATAAAGTACAGCGGGTCGGTTACGATGTGCATATCGCGGCTGTTGTCCTGCATATAGAACGCCTCTGTTTCGAGCATCAACGGTTTCACGCCCTCTTGGCTGAGGAACTTGATAAGCGGCTGATACTTCGGCAGGCCCTTATAAGCACGGAACAACGACAGTGCACCTTCCTTGCGCACATTCTTATCGTCGCTGGCAATCTTCTGCTTGGCATCGGCAAGGAGCTCGGTTACGAGCTTTCGCTGAGCGTTGTACACATCGACCACGTTCTGCTTGTATTCCATAAACATCTGGTCGTCGCCACGTGGCACCGGGCCAGAGATGATGAGCGGCGTACGGGCATCGTCGATAAGCACTGAGTCGACCTCATCGACAATGGCAAAGTTGTGCTTGCGCTGCACCAGTTCGGCCGGAGTCTGCGCCATGTTGTCGCGCAGATAGTCAAAACCGAATTCGTTGTTCGTACCGAAAGTAATGTCGGCATTATATGCGGCACGGCGCTCGGGGGTGTTAGGCTGTGTCTTGTCGATACAGTCAACCGATATTCCGTGGAACATATACAGCGGGCCCATCCATTCCGAGTCACGCTTGGCCAGGTAGTCGTTCACAGTAACCACATGCACACCGTTTCCGGTGAGAGCATTGAGAAACACCGGCAGCGTGGCCACGAGGGTCTTACCTTCACCGGTAGCCATTTCGGCAATCTTTCCTTGGTGAAGAACAATACCGCCGATGAGCTGCACATCGTAGTGCACCATGTCCCAAGTGATTTCGTTGCCACCGGCCATCCAATGGTTCCGGTAGATGGCCTTGTCGCCGTCGATGCTGAGGAAGTCCTTGCCATGCCCGGCAAGATAGCGGTCGAAATCGGTGGCAGTAACCTCGATGGTCTCATTCTCCTTGAATCGGCGAGCGGTTTCCTTCACGCAGGCAAACACCAGCGGAAGTTCTTCGTTCAACTTGTCTTCAAGGCGGTCGAGCACCTCTTTTTCAAGTTTGTCGATTTCAGTCCAGAGAGGTTCGCGCTTGTCGTATTCGAGGGTTTCGATTTCCTCTTTAAGTTTGGCAATACGGCCGCGCTGGTCGGCGACAGATTCCTGTATTCGAGTCCGTGCCTCGGTAATTTTTTGGCGCAGTTCGTCGTTGGATATGCCGAGCAATGATGGCTCAACGGCCTTAATCTGCTCAACGATAGGCATCAGCTTGCTCAAGTCGCGTTTCGACTTGTTACCGAACAATGCGCTAAGAAATGATGTAAATCCCATAATATGTGGTAGTTATAAAATTAACTTATTAAGCCCGACATGGCAAGGCCATATCAAGGTGTAAAGATAGTAAAAAATGTTGTGAATTAGCCAATTATCGGTCAATAATCAGCATCAGAACAGCCAAGGCTTGTGAGATGCAGCATTAGGCGAACGGATGCGCAGCAACCGTGCCACAGTAGGCGACAGGAATGATGCGTCGACAACGCTCTTTATGCGCTGTGCCGGCACGCCGGGAGCCATGATGAAAGCCGGAGTGTTGATGGCATTGTCGCGGATAAGCTTGCCATTGGCCGAGGCATTTGTATCGTTCTCCACAATCACCCAACCTGGTACGATGTCGACGAAGATATCTCCGGCTGTTTCCGGCTTAATGGAGCGGTTGATGCTCAACGCTACGTCGGTAACGGGGTTGTTGATAACGTCCTCAAGCGAATATGCCGACAGCACTCCGCTCATCTTGCGCATGAACTCGGCCGACTTGGCGCGCAGTTCTTCTATTTTGAGGTCGTTTTTCTTAATCAGTTCCTTGTTGAGGAAAAACTGCTGGTTGTCGTACCCAATAACCCATTCACCGTTGCCGTAGATGGCCATCAGATACATGTTGAGGAGCGATTTTGCTCGTGCAACATAGAATTCGCCCGATGGGATATTGAACTTCTCGTCGTCGCGACGGAAATCGTTGAAATAACCGGTTGAAGTGACAAAGACCAGGGCATTGCCACGTCCTACAGCCTTGTCGATGGCGGCAAACAGGCGCGACAACTGTGCGTCGAGGCGCAAATACGAGTCCTGGAGCTCAATACGGAAATCCGGGTCGGAACCATATGAATACGGCGCCAAGGTGTACGATATGTTGAGCATATCGAGCTGTTTGCGAACACCCAGTGCAAGTGTTTGCAAATATGTGAGTGCCACGTTAGTAACTTCCTCGTTTACCAGCGCCGACTGCTTATAGGCGCGGAAACGATCTTTGTCGCCACGGCGATAGGTGTATTTGAATGGGTGGATGCTCCGGTGCATCGGGATGTCGATATACTGAGTGAGAGGCAGCATAGGCTTCCACGAGGCAGTGTCGAGGCGGTTAGCCAGCGAGCTGTTATAGTTTCGGAACGACATGAACTGGGGATAATCCTTGTAGAAGGTAGTTGTCGACCAGTTTCCGGTTACATCGTTAATCCAAGTGGCACTGTTGCCGGCATGGCCCGCCATTATTATCGACTGCTGGGCATCGGGGGCTATGGAATACACATATCCCAAGCCTCCGCTGGTTATGCGCACTTCGTCGGCTATAGTCGATACGGTGATGGCCTGTGGCGAGAATGTCTCGTTGGTGAAGTTGCCGATTTTCTTCGAATCGGTGAGCACTGGCACGGGAGTGCGCTTCTGCAGGTCGTAGATTGTTGAGCCTACTATGCCGTTGACGTTGGGATATGCACCGGTGAATATGAGTGCTGTGCTTGATGCAATGTCGGGATTGTAGATGCTGAAATCCACATTTTCAAAATAGGCGCCGTCGCTGATAAGTCGGTTGAAACCGCTGTCGGAGAAGCGTTGCTGCAGCAGTTCGATGTAGTCGCTTCGGAGCTGGTCGATAACGATGCCCACCACCAGTGTCGGGCGTCCGTTGGCACTCTGCGCCAATGCAGTGAATGCCACCATCGACATAAGCATCGACGACATTATCCGGTTCATATTTCGTTTGCTTCTACGCATATCGTCTTATAAAGAAAAGGAAGTTGAACTGCCTAAGAGCCAATGTTGCCATCAACGGATAGAATGCCACATTCCATTGCTGCGGCATGCACCATCCACAAATAATCAGCACCAACAGCAGTGCAAAGTTAATCATTTGATAGAAATACAAGAAACGCCACGAGCGTTTTACCCATAACAGTACCATCTGGACAAAATATAGCGGCGTTATCCACAGCCCCACATAGTTGGGCGATGTGGCAGCGTGCTGGGATACAAATATCAGGAAATACACCAGTAATCCGGCAATGCCGAAGAGCGCATACAGCACCGTGTCGAACACACGACTGATGCTCTTATGGCGCATATCGTGCAGCGTAACCGCCAATGCCAGCAAGAAGAGCAATATGGCGAAAAACAGCGGCTGCAGATACACCGGTGTGGGCGGCAGCAATGAGCCGGTTTCGGGACCGTCAAGAATAATGTCGGTGTGCGACACGAGGGGATGACGCTCGCCCTGGGCATCGACATATGTGGCACCGGCAAATGCTTTCATCAAATATATCGGAGCAAACTGTATATCGCGGTCGTTCATCGTAACATCGAGGTCGCGGCCCAGAGCCAAATCGATGCCGAACTGTTGCCATGCATACGAGCTGTTGAAGTGATGCATCACATCGCGGAACGTACGGAGCGAATCGGTACGCTCACCGTAACTGATGCTGCCAAGAACGCTCTCCACAATATTACGGGCCCGAGTGGAGCAATTATCGTAGATATAATTGTAGCAATAACCTCGATTTTGCGGCTGTGCATTGATGAGCAGGCGCTTCATAAGCGAGCGGGCTGCCGCCTCCGACAAATTCAGATGCTGCTCCACCACACGGGTGTGCTCGCGCCGATATTCGTCGAGCGCCATATCGAAATCATATCCGGCAAGGATGTATATGGCTTCGCCCGTAACAAAACGGTACATGAAGTTTGGCGAATCGAAATCGAAAACACCATAGTTGAACATCACATCCCGCTCTCCGTAACGCACGCGCAAAGCTGTGTGGCCGTACAACTTATATATTTCCGGACCTGGATAACAGGTGATGAGGCTCACGCTTACCGAATCGAAATCGAGCGGCACCTGCGGCAACATGGCAGCCGACATAGGCCGGCTAAAGCCCACAAGCACCAGAAACGGCATCAATATGTATTTAATCAATCGTCTCATCTTAAAATTATCCGCAAAATTACAACTTTACGGCCGAATATCGATAACATAGGCAAAAATAGTGCCAAAAACTTCACCGATTTGGCTATGTCAAAGTTTTTGCGTTATATTGCAATACAAAAAAAATGAGGGATTATGGACGAACTGTTTTACGATGCCATCGATTTTCTTAAATGCCTGATATCAACACCGTCGACCAGCCGCGACGAAAGCCGCGCCGCCGACGTTGTGGAACGCTTCGTCAAGGCTGCCGGATTCGCTCCGATGCGCCACGGCTGCAATGTGTGGTGCTCGGCGACGACTTTTAATCCATCGCTCCCTACCATTTGGCTAAACTCGCACATCGACACCGTTAAACCTGCGGCAGGCTGGACACTCGACCCGTTCACGCCAACCGAAGCCGACGACCGCCTATATGGGCTGGGCTCCAACGATGCCGGCGCCTCGGTGGTGTCGCTCTTCGCTGCATTCCGTCACTTGGCCGAAACCGGACAACCATACAACCTGATTTTCCTTGCCTCGTGCGAAGAAGAGGTAAGCGGCCGCGGTGGCATAGAATCGATGATACAAATGCTCCCAAAAGCCGACCTGGTGGTGGTGGGCGAGCCCACTGGAATGCAACCAGCCGTTGCCGAGAAGGGGCTGATGGTGCTCGACGGCGAAATTGCCGGTGTTGCCGGGCACGCTGCCCGCAACGAAGGGGTGAACGCCATTTACCGAGCCATCGAGGTTATCGACACATTGCGCAACTTCAATTTCGACCGCATATCGCCAATGCTCGGTCCCATCAAGGTATCGGTAACGCAGATTGAGAGCGGTACGGCCCACAATGTGGTTCCCGACCGTTGCCGCATTGTGGTTGACGTGCGCACCACCGAGGAATACTCCAACCAACAAACCCTCGACATCCTGCGCCAGGCTGTGCCGCAATGCACCCTCACCCCACGCTCTACACGTCTGAACCCGTCGGGGATATCGTCCGACCATCCTTTCGTGGCCCGCGCCGCAATGCTCGGTCTCGAGCCATTCGGCTCGCCTACCCTCTCCGACCAGGCTCTCATTGCATATCCATCGGTGAAAATCGGTCCCGGACAGTCGTCACGCTCCCACACCGCCGACGAATACATCGAGCCCGACGAGATACGCCGTGCCATTGCCACATACATAGCCTTGCTCGACAATCTGCGCCTGTAAAACATTTTTCACACCGTCACCATGCCGCATTTTCATTTTTTATATCTCACCGTTTGAATGTTGTCGGCATTTCAATTATTTTTGCATAGATAAATATGTGCAATCCGATTCTACTGGCACTTAAAGCATAAACTTACTTCAATGGCCGATACAATGCAATCAGACAGTGTGGTATTGATACCCACCTACAACGAAAAGGAGAACATCAGCGCTATCATTGCCGCTGTGCTGGCGTTAGAGCACCCGTTCGACATCCTTGTTATCGACGATAATTCGCCCGACGGCACTGCCGCCATAGTGAAACAGCTTATCGCCGAGCATCCCGGACGTATCAACATCCTCGAGCGAAAGGGCAAGCTCGGGCTTGGCACAGCCTATATTGCCGGATTCAAATGGGCCATCGAGCATCGCTACGACTACATCATCGAGATGGATGCCGATTTCTCCCACAATCCCAACGACCTGCTGAAACTGCATCATGCCTGCCATGCTGAGCATGCCGATGTGGCCATAGGCTCACGATATATCACCGGAGTGAATGTGGTGAACTGGCCCATGGGACGCGTGCTAATGTCGTACTATGCATCGGCTTATGTGCGATTGGTAACCGGTATGAGCATCCGCGACACCACTGCCGGATTTGTGTGCTACCGCCGCGAAGTGCTTGAAACCATCGACCTCGACAACATCCGTTTCAAAGGCTACGCTTTCCAGATTGAAATGAAGTTTACTGCCTACAAATTCGGATTCTGCATCAAGGAAGTGCCGATAATCTTTGTAAACCGAGTGCTCGGAACCAGCAAAATGAGCTCCGGAATATTCGGCGAAGCCGTGTTCGGGGTAATCCGACTGAAGCTCTCGAGCATGATGCGCAAATACGAGCGAAAGCCTAAAGCATAAACTTTTCAATGACCGATACACTTATCCATAACGCCGAAATAGTCAACGAAGGCCGACGCTTCATTGGCTATGTTGCCATCGAAGGCGCCGTAATCTCTGCCGTGGGCGAAGGCGCCCCCACCGAAGCATTGCTTAACAATGCCAATCACTGCATCGACGCCAAAGGAGCCTTGCTGCTTCCCGGAGCTATCGACGACCAGGTGCACTTCCGCGACCCAGGACTCACTCACAAGGCTGATATCGCCTCGGAGTCGAAAGCCGCCGTGGCCGGTGGTGTCACTTCGTTCATGGATATGCCTAACACCAAGCCGCCAACTACCACGCTTGAGGCTCTCAACGACAAATATCGCCACGCCGAAGAGTGCTCGGCCGCCAATTTCAGCTTCTTCATCGGCGGCACAAACCAGAACATCGATGTGCTGAAGGCTGTGGACTTCTCATCGACCTGTGGCGTGAAACTCTTCCTCGGCTCTTCCACCGGCAACATGCTCGTCGACGACAGCAACGCCATAGCTCGAATATTTGCCGAGATACCTGCTGTAATTGCCATCCATTCGGAAGACGAAACCATTATTCGCAACAACATACAACTATTCCGCCAACGCTATGGCGAAAACCTGCCGGTGCAATACCACCCGCTAATCCGCAGCTCCGAAGCCTGCTACGAGTGCACGGCTCGCGCAGTTGAACTGGCCCACCGTCATGGCACCCGTCTGAATGTGCTGCACCTCTCCACTGCCCGCGAGCTGTCGCTGTTTGATGCAGCAACACCATTGGCCGACAAACGCGTAACCGCCGAGGTGTGTGTGCACCACCTCTGGTTTTCCGACGCCGACTATGAACGGCTGGGCAATCGAATAAAGTGCAACCCTGCAATCAAAACAATCGACGACCGCAATGCACTCCGCAAAGGACTCGTCGACGGACACATCGACATCGTTGCCACCGACCACGCTCCACACCTCTTGAGCGAAAAGCAAGGCAATTGCCTCACTGCCGCTTCCGGCATGCCTCTGGTGCAGTTTTCGCTTGTTGCAATGCTTGAAATGGCAGGACAAGGAATAATGTCATTCCAGCAAGTGGTCGAGAAGATGTGCCACGCCCCCGCAACGCTCTACCGCATTAAGCGCCGCGGTTTCATCCGCATAGGATACTTCGCCGACCTCGTTTTGCTCCGCAGAGACCCTTACACCGTAAGCTCGCAGATGATTCTGTCGAAGTGCGGCTGGTCGCCTTTCGAAGGCACCAGTCTGTCGTGGCGCGTTGACACTACTTTCGTCAACGGCCAAATCGCATTCCAAAACGGCACTGTGAGCGACCAAACCAACGGATGCCGTCTGCAATTCGATGTCTGAACCGACACTGCAAAGTAAATATTCTCCAGGGACTGTTGATTTGCGAAAACCGCCACTTCATCGGATAAAATCCCGCTTATATCAGCAGTCTTAATTTATGTTAATTATCGCATTGCCCCTTCAGCTACGCAAATAGGTTGCATAGCTGTGTATTACATTTGCACCCGAAACTAAAACTGCATTATCAAGGAAAATGAACGTGAACATAACATATAGCCCGATACAACTACGCCGAAACTACGAAAGTTTCAGCTATTGCCGGCATATAACATTTACCGGCAAATCATATGCGGGGGACACTTCCTTCACGTTGACTTAAATCACTTGACAACCAACACACCATCAGCGATAAAGTAAACGTCGGGAAGCCCCAAATGCTTCCCGATTTTTTGTGCCCCGCCGGCACCTTTATCGCCGGCACGGCACCAATAAACACATTCAAAAACACAAAAAACTACACTAAAGCCATGCCAGCAAACAAAAATGCGTTGATACGCTACAAGACAATCGACAAATGCCTGAGAAACAGGTACCGACGGTGGACTATCGACGACCTTGTCGAGGCCTGCTCCGACGCGCTCTACGATATGGAGGGCATCGGCAAAGGTGTGTCGATGAGAACCGTTCAGGGCGACATTCAGATTATGAGATCGGACAAACTTGGATACAACGCTCCAATCGAGGTATACGACAACAAATTCTACCGCTACGCCGACCCCGACTATTCGATTAACAGCAATCCGCTTGACGGCGACGATTTCGAACTGGTAGAAAAAGCGGTGAGCCTAATCAACAACATCCCTAACGGAACATCCGATGCCGAACTCAAGGCGGTGCTCACAAAACTGAAAAGCAAACTGCTCATGCTGCTCTGACAGCCTCAAGCACTTCAAGGCTTCCCGCGCATCTGAGCCGGAGGCCTTGCGGCCTTTCTCTGCAAATATTTTTTTGAGGCTGTGGCACTTTTATTTTGCCGCTGTTACAATTTGTTGTAAATTTGCAACCAATTTCGAATAAATCATAACAAATTATCCGCCATCCATTTCCGGATATGCGGAAAATAGAAGCAAAGACAAAAGGAACTTAACACAGACGAAAAATGAGAGTAGCTATTGTAGGGGCCAGCGGCGCCGTTGGCCAGGAATTCCTCAGAGTTCTCGACGAACAGAATTTTCCAATCTCTGAACTCACGCTGTTCGGCTCGAAGCGCAGCGCTGGCCGTGCATACACTTTCCGCGGCAAGGAATACATAGTGAAAGAACTTCAGCACAACGACGATTTCAAGGACATCGACATCGCCTTTACATCGGCCGGTGCCGGAACCTCGAAAGAATTTGCCGAAACCATCACCAAGCACGGTGCAATCATGATTGACAATTCAAGCGCATTCCGTATGGACGAGGATGTGCCTTTGGTGGTGCCCGAAGTTAATGGCGACGACGCATTCAACACTCCACGCAACATTATTGCCAACCCTAACTGCACCACAATACAAATGGTGGTGGCATTGAAACCTCTCAACGACATATCGCCCATCAAGCGCGTTCACGTGGCCACCTACCAGGCTGCCAGCGGTGCAGGCGCACAGGCTATGGCCGAACTCATCAAGCAATACTCTGAAATTGCCGAAGGCAAGCAGCCTACAATCGAAAAGTTCGCTTATCAGCTGGCCTACAACGTGATACCGCAAATCGACGTGTTCATGCCAAACGACTACACCAAAGAGGAGATGAAGATGTATAACGAGACTCGCAAGATTATGCACGCGCCAGAGATTTCGGTGAGCGCCATGTGTGTGCGTGTGCCGGTTATGCGTGCCCATTCCGAAGCCATCTGGATTGAAACCGAACGACCTATTTCGCCCGAGGAGGCTCGCGAGGCGTTCGAAAAGGCCGAAGGCATCATAGTTAAGGATAATCCTGCCGAAAAGCAGTATCCGATGCCACTCGACATCGCCAATCAGGACCCTGTATACGTAGGACGAATCCGCAAGGACCTGGCAAACGAAAATGGTCTGACTTTCTGGATTGTCGGCGACCAGATAAAGAAAGGTGCAGCCCTCAATGCCGTGCAGATTGCCCAGTATATGATTGCCCACAAGAAATAATTTCACTCAATAGCCATACACTTAAGCCGAAGAATCCCGACAGCATTTGCCGGGATTCTTTATTTTTCAATTTATATAACCAGTTTATTTCAGGCCGAAACACAAGCGCAACGCACGCCAAGGGCAGCGTTCCACCAGCTTGGCCACTACAATAGGCATCGCCACACCGGCCACCACGTTGAGCAGATAGAACAGGGCAAACAGCTGTTCGTTGTAGAACACCATTTTCCACAACACAATCTCGACAAAGCCCTGGAAGAATATCGACATCAGGTATATCTGGTAGATGTAGTCGCCTATGGTGTGATAGCCGCGCTTAATGTAGCGCGCCAGCACCATTGCCAGCGAACACATCATCAAGATTCCCACTATCGAGGTGAGCAACGGCACTTCAGCAAGCATCAACAGCACATACGCAGCCACAAGCAGTGCCAGCACCAAGATGCTGTCGAGCCAACGGTAGAGCGAATAGCGGAAAAAGAGTATTCCAAAGTAGAAAAACGGGAAATAACGGTTGATGGAGCCTATGCAGAAATAGTTGTGCTGCTGCAGCCATTCGGGATAATGGAAATATGCCACCACCGACACCACTGCCACGGCTATCATGGCTACGGTGCTACGGCACGTGCGCACAAACAGGGGATAGCAGAGCATCATAAGCATCAATGCTGCCAAAAACCAGAGCGGCTTCGACGGATGGCCGTAATAAACGAAAAACGACTCGACGAACGATGAAAACGACAGCTCAACCGGGGTCTTAACCAAGCTGTTGAGCGCAGCCTTGAATGCAAAAAGTGCCGTGACGAAAAACAGGAACGGCACCATAATACGCTTTAGCTTGTCGACGTAGAGTGCTCCATTGCCCCACCCTTTTGCGATGCGGCTGGTGAACAGCAATCCACCGGAAATGAAGATAAACAGCGGCATGCGCACCGGTAGCAACGGCGCGGTAATCAGCGAGCAGAAAGGATGGTTGTCGCCAGTGGCCATGTCGATGAGCACCACGTGGAACATCACCACGAGCACTATGTTGAGTGCCCGCAGCAACGACAGCCATTCTATTCGATTGTGCGCCATAGCAATGAAATAGTGTCAGAGCATCACATGGGTGCCAAGAGTAAGGTCAACAAGATTGTCGCTCTTGGTTATCACCACCTCCTTGACGCCGCCACGCAGGGTAGCAAACGAATTGTCGAGCTTTGGAATCATGCCTCCAGCTACAATGCCATCGGCCTTCAGCCGAGCGTACAAATCGGGGTCGAGACGAGGCACCACGCTATCTGGATTGTTCTCGTCGAGCAGCACTCCCTCTTTTTCGAAACAGAACACCAGCGACACATCGAAATGGCGTGCACAGGCCATGGCCGTCTCGCCGGCCATGGTGTCGGCATTGGTGTTTAGTATGTGTCCCAGTCCGTCGTGGGTCAATGGCGCCACCACCGGCACTATGCCCGAACTGATTAGCTGTGCAAACCGGTTACCGTCGACACAGCGCACATCACCCACCCAACCATAATCGATGGGATTAGGCACACGCTTGTCACTGAGCAGCAAGTTCATGTCGGCACCAGTCACGCCAAGGGCATTAATGCCGCGTGCCTGCAGGGCAGCCACGATGGTCTTGTTCACCAGACCGCCATACACCATCGTCACCACGTCGATCATATCGTCGTCGGTGATGCGCCGACCGTCGACCATTCGGGTTTCAATCCCCAGGCGGGCCGCCATCTTGGTTGCAGAGCGGCCGCCGCCGTGTACCAGCAGCTTGTGCCCTTCGATACGGGAGAAATCATCGAGGAGCCTTGCCAGTGTGTCGGGCTCCTCAACTACTTTTCCTCCAACCTTAATAATTGTCAAATGTTCAGCCATGGCTGTCATATTATTGTTCGTTGGCACCAGAGAATTCCATCAGATAAGCCTTGATGAAGGCATCGATGTCGCCATCCATCACCCCGTTGACGTCGGAGGTCTGGTAGCCGGTGCGATGGTCCTTCACACGACGGTCATCGAACACATAGCTACGGATTTGCGAGCCCCACTCAATCTTCATCTTGCTGTCCTCAATCTTGCGTTGCTCAGCGCGGCGATGATTAAGTTCTTTTTCGTAGAGAATCGATTTGAGTTGTCGCATGGCGTTCTCCTTGTTCTTGGGCTGGTCGCGGGTTTCGGTGTTTTCAATGAGGATTTCCTCTTCTTCGCCAGTATATGGGTCCTTGTACTTGTAACGCAGACGCACACCCGACTCCACCTTGTTCACATTCTGACCACCTGCTCCTCCGCTTCGGAACGTATCCCACGACACGCATGCCGGCGACACGTTGATTTCGATGGTGTCGTCAACGAGCGGAGTGACAAATACCGAAGCGAACGATGTCATTCGCTTGCCTTGGGCGTTATATGGTGATACGCGCACCAGACGGTGCACACCGTTCTCGCTCTTGAGGTAGCCATACACATAGTCGCCTTCGATGTTGATGGTCACCGACTTTATGCCGGCATCATCGCCTTCGAGCAATTGCGCAATCGACGTCTTGTGGCCATGCTTCTCAGCCCATCGCAGATAAAGGCGCATAAGCATCTGAGCCCAGTCCTGGCTTTCGGTGCCACCGGCGCCGGAGTTGATTTTGAGCACCACTCCAAGCTTGTCTTCCTCCTGGCGGAGCATGTTGTGGAGTTCGAGGTTCTCAATGAGGGCCACAGCACGGGCATATATATCGTCGAGCTCAGCCTCTTCAATAAGGCCTTCCTTCACGAAATCGAAACCCAGCTCGAGTTCGCCGCAAATTTTGTCGACCTCGGCATAACCGTCAATCCAGAACCTCAGTTGCTTGATTTTGCGCATCTGAGCCTCAGCCTCCTTCTGGTGCTCCCAGAAATCGGGCACATGAGTTCGGAGTTCTTCCTCTTCTACTTGTATTTTCTTGTTGTCGATGTCAAAGATACCTCCTCAACGCCAACTTGCGTTCTAAAGTCTCTTTTAATTGTTCTTGGGTAATCATATTAAGTTAACTTGTAATTAGTAAGCATACATAGCCTCAATTTCGCGGCTGTAAAGCTTGTTGATAACAGCGCGGCGGATTTTGAGGGTATTAGTCAGCTCGCCGGTTTCCATGGAGAATGGATGTGGGAGCAAGGTAAATCGCTTAATCTGCTCGAACTGTGCAAAATTCTTCTGCAACTCGTTGATACGTGCTTCGAGCATGGTGTAGATGTCGGAATTCTTCACCAAGTCCTCAATCGATTTATATTTAATATGGTGTTCGGCAGCATATTCCTTCAGCATTTCGTATGCCGGGATAATGATTGCCGTGACGAATTTGCGTTGGTCGCCTATCACGGCCACCTGGTCGATGAACTTGTCCTCGCCGAGACGACTTTCGAGCACCTGGGGAGCGATGTATTTACCGTTCGATGTCTTGAAGAGGTCCTTTATTCGCTCGGTCATGGTAACATTTCCTTCGGCGTCGATAAATCCGGCATCGCCCGTGCGGAAGAAACCGTCAGATGTGAATGCGCGCTTGTTTTCCTCGGGCTTGTTGTAGTAGCCTTTCATCACCGATGGACCCTTTACGAGGATTTCATTGGTATCGGGGTCGATTTTCACTTCGAGGTCAGAGAGCGGCGTACCGATGGTTCCGATTTTGAAGTTTCGGGTAGGGAAACAGGTAACGGTAGCGGTTGTTTCCGACAGGCCGTAACCTATTACGATATTAATGCCCACGCTGTGCAGGAAAGTGGTGATGTTGTCGGAAAGCGGAGCACCGGCGGTTGGGAAGAAATTAGCATTCTCCACACCAATCACACGGCGCAGTTTCTTGAATATACGTGTTTCGAAGAACTGATATGCCATCTCCACGAACATCGGGGCGCGTCGGCCGGTGCGCAGATAGTCGAGGTTACGCACCTTGCCGGTCCTGAGTGCGCACTTCACAAGAATGCGTTTGAAGAAGTTCATGCGCGAGATGCGGTCTTGCACGGCGGTGTACACCTTTTCCCAGAATCGCGGCACACTACACATTGCTGTTGGCTGCACCTCGCGGATAATGGTCTGGATATCCTTAGGATTGGTGTTAACAGCCACCACCATGCCTTTGGTGAGGCAATAGTAAATCCAAGCACGCTCAAATATGTGAGTCATCGGCAGGAAGTCCATCACCACATCGGCATCGGTGAGAGTATCGAGGCGATGCATATGCTCCTCAATCTGGAGGTCGAAATTCGAGTGCGTCAGTATAACGCCTTTAGGTTCGCCGGTTGTGCCCGAGGTGTAAATCAGGCAAGCCATATCGTCGGTGGCGGCAGCAGCCGAGCGGCGCTTCACCTCTTGGATAGTACCGTCGAAAGCCGAGTCACCGATAGCGTCGAGGTCGTCGAAACGCATGCTCGAGGTATCGTCGGCATCATACTTCACATCGTTCTGATAAACGATGATTTTCTTTATGGCGCCCTCCGATGCCAATTGCAGTTGGCGGGCAATATCGTACTGGGCTTGGTCGCCGACAAAGATGAATCGTATAGAAGCATCTTTGACGATATATTCCACCTGCTGCAGGCTGGAGGTTGAATACATAGGCACCGGAGTTGCGCGGTTGGTAAATGCCGCGAAGTCGGTGATTAGCATTTCAGGGCGGTTCTGGCTGAAGATTGCAATATTGTCGAGTTCCTTCATGCCAATAATTTCAAAAGCAAGAGCGATGCGGTTCACACGCTGGCTCAGCTCGTTCCACGAAATAGAATACCATTTGCCGGTATCCTGATTTTTGTGGCGAATAGCCTCGCGGTCGCCATACTTTGCAGCCTGCGAAGCAATCATTTCCACTAATTTGTTTGCCATTAGAGGTTCTGTTTTTATTATCTCGGCAAAGATAAGCATTTTTCCGCACATATGCGAATATCACGCCCCATCAGCCATAGGCGAGCCGGCAATGTGGCATATCAGCTTCTGACGGAACTATACGAAAAAAGGCGTGCCAAGCTGTTGACACGCCCCGATAATGGAATAATAATGCTCAGCCCAATTTAAAGGCTAAAGCTATGAGCTGGTGTCCAATTACTTGGCTTCACCGTTGACGGTAATGTTAGAGCTGCCGTAGATAAGGCCTCTTTCACTGCCAGTGAATGTACAAGCAGAATCGTAGTTAAATGTTACACCCTTGTCAGCTGCAGAGTTAGCATAAGCATAAACAACCGGGAACTTGGCAGCATTGTCGCCTTCGAGAGTAACCTTGGTGTTCTTGAGAGTAACCTTTGTAGGATACTGGTAAGCGTTGGTAGTGCGGTTACCCATAGTGAGAGCTGCCACAACAACACGGTCGCCAGTGCCCCAGTTCTTGCTTTCGTAAGTCAACATATCATCGATGTTGTCACCGAAAGGATTGGTATAGTTGAGCACGATTTCGCTGTTCTCGATTTCAGCAGTACCACCGCGAACAATCACGCCATGGCAAGAGCCTGTAATCTTCGAGTTCGATACATTGAGGTTGCCCGGTACGTTAATCAACAGAGGTTCAGAGCTGGCGAGAGTAGAACCGACGAGGTTGATAGTAACATTCTGGTCGGCAGAGCTTGCGTTAGTGGCGATACCCCAGCAAGCAGCAGCTACGTTGCTGTCCTTGACGGTGAGAGTTGCATTATTGGCAACCATGAAAGCAGAAGCGTTAGATGATACTTCTACCTTGTCGAAAATGATTTCACCATTTTCACCGGCATATATTCCGGCATTAGCTACTGAACTATTGTCGTTGGCAACAACCTTACCGTTAGAGACGGCAATCTTTGAGCCAATAGCCTGGATAGGAGTTGAGTGAGAAGCAGTGAGAGTGTGGCCGTTGAGGTCGATAGCCAGTTCCTTGCCAGTGGCAGGAGCAAGAGCAG
>JAEDFO010000050.1 GCA_016292745.1 Muribaculaceae bacterium
TTATGTGTAACTTTGTCAAAATAGGTGGTATTGATTATTCTTTTTCAATACTCATAACCGTAAAAAAATCATATGATTATGTTAACAAAATTACAATTATCACTTAGACGATCGATATGGCTGTTAGCCTTGTTGATTATTACTTCGGCAATTCCTGCTCTTGCCCAAGATGATGCGCCGTTTAACTATGAATATTCCGATGAATTAGGCGGTTATATAATTAGTCCTATTTCAGATTTGAGATACGAAAATGAGCTCCTAGTGCCGGCAATACGAGAGAGTGATGGTCTCCCTGTTGTTGGCGTGGATGGTTTTTCTTACAGCCCATATATCTTAGCTATTATATTCGAAGAGGGAAGCCGGGTGAAATATATCGGCTCTTTTGAGGGGTGTACAGGAATTCAAACAATTTTCAACCTTCCCGAAACTGTCGAAACTATCGCTGATTATGCATTCTATGGCTGTTCTATGCTCAGAGAACTGACCCTGAACAGCAACCTGAAATATATTGGCATTTCCAGCTTTGAAAATTGTACGTCGCTGGAGTCTATTACGTTGCCTGAGAGTTTGAAAGTATTGCGAGAACGTGCATTCAGATGTTGCACCAGCCTCAAAACTGTCGTCTTTGCGGATAAAACAAATTTCTATGCTGATGATGGTAGATACTGCTTTTACAATAATGTCTTCGATGGTTGTGAAGAGCTAAATTCCGTAACGCTTCCTATGAACGCTCCCGGTAATTTTATTATCCCGATGCAGACTTTCAGTTGGTGTGGAAAGCTCAAGTCGATCGAGTTCCCTACCAACACTATCAGAATCGAACAGAAGGCATTCTACTTTTCAGGCATCGAAAATATAGATTTAAGACAAATTACATCTCAGAAGTTATATTTGGAGGGCTATTACACATTTGCCAAATGCAGAAGTCTAAAGAGTGTAAAAGCTAATGGTAATTTGCAATTCGGGCCCACGAGTCTCTATACATTCCAATGGTGCGATTCTCTCCAAACCGTTGAAATTTACGGCGAGGGAGATGACTTTATAGCGATTACTCCTGATGCTTTTAGATGGTGCGAGAACTTGGAGTCGGTAGATGTCTATCGTCTCAAGGGTACAGGCGAGAGGAATGAAATGGATAGCGTCTTTGTAGGATGTAAGAAGCTCAAACGTATAACTTCCCAAAAACCTTCTATTCTGTCGAAAATTGGTGTATCCTGCTTTGATGGTTGCGAGAGCCTTGAGCGAGTGGATCTGCCGGTGGAAGGAACCTTTACAATTAGCGAGACTGCTTTCAGAGGCTGTGCCGCCCTACATAATCTCGACTTAGCGAATGTTACCTCGATCGGCACCAAGGCATTCACCGGCTGTGGCGCCTTGACATCACTAAGTATCAAATCAAAGACGAATGATCCTCCGACAGTAGCCAGCGAAGATGCGTTCGATGCATGGCATTATGCCAACACAGAGCTTGAAGTACTCGACGAGAAATATAGCGTTTTTGTAGCCGATGAGTATTGGAAAAAGTTCGTCCGTCTCAAGCACCCGTCTTTGTTAGCCTATACCGAAGTGACCGGCGGCTACTCCGTCGGCAAATCGCC
Organism: Muribaculaceae bacterium; assembly: GCA_016292745.1. GTDB lineage: Bacteria > Bacteroidota > Bacteroidia > Bacteroidales > Muribaculaceae > SFRY01. The sequence continues at coordinate 1,599 of JAEDFO010000050.1, forward strand.
TTACGCTCTCAATGAGGATTTCATCGGCATGCTTGAGATTCCCGGACAATACAATTCAAGCGATGTAGTGTCTATCGCAGAAAGCACATTCCAGGACCTCACGGGCCTCACAGGCGTTACTCTCCCCGAAAGTTTGACCTCCATTGGCAATAATGCATTTGCCGGCTGCACAAATATTAATACAATAATCAACAAGGGTCCCTTACCACTCAATGGCGATGATTGTCCTGACAACGCATTCGACAATGATGTTTATTCGAAAGGCTATCTTTATGTGCCGTTTGGAAGCCTTGATGCATATAAATCATATTCACCATGGTCAAATTTCACAGATAGGATCAAGCAAGGATTCGGTGAACGCATTTTAGTCGCTCCTAAACCTTCTTGCGAGACATGCGAGTTTAACTATCCATTTGCGTTGGCACTCACTAATCCTAACAATGTTGGCACTATTTATTATTACATTGTTGGAGAAGACGACGATGCCTCTGCTGTTCATACCGTCAAGACTTACACCACGCCAATAACAATTAATTCTACTTGCAAAGTGGTGGCTTATGTCAGCGATGATACTTCTTGCAGCGAACCTGTTACTTTTGAATATACCTACATAGCTCCCGAGCCGGAACCAAGTAAAATATACGATATCTCAACTATCCCGCAAGGAACAGTAAATGTGGATTTCACAACCCTCAGCGAATATGAAACTTTGTACAATGTGGTAATAGATAACGTCTACTACAGCATCACTGACAACAAAAGCGGATATAATCAGTATGGCGGATTAGTACTCAATAAAATGTCGTCGATTGAGGATGTTGCCCAATTCAATAGAGATGTGGAGGAAAGTCAGGGCGTATATAGCAATTTCAATGGTATCGCAGTAAAAGTTAAAGGTACCGGTAGCATTACCTTTAACTCATTCTTTAGGTACGGCAATGCTCGTCTCACTCTCCTCCTTGGAGACGGAACGCCCGTATTTGGCGATGAACTTGATGGCTTGAAATATGAATTTTCTACCCCTACTGACAAATATCTCTATATCTTCGCCTCACCATCTGAAGCTGAAACTCCTGCTTCAATGCCATCAATTGAACCGGCAGAAAACAGTGTCGTAATCCCATGCATGACCATTGAGATTACAGATACATACGCCGGCACCGAGAATGGCCTTGACAAAGTGTTGACCGCAAATGCCGGTGAGCGTTATCGAATCAACACAAATCTATTTGGACATTATTTCGACGGCACTTATCTCTATGCCTCTACTATGGGCAATAGTGGCTCATCTAAGAACACTTTCAATGAAGATAAAAAATCTGAACCAGGAAGCGATAACGATTCTGACTTCAACCAGGAAGATTGGGTAGCTATCTCTGGCTTGACTTCCGACTTTGTGGGAAAGGAAATTGAAAGTGGCAACATTGCAACTGTAGTTTCCAACGACGAATATCCGATAATCTCAATCCCGGAAGGCACCGTTTCCACTAAAGATAGCAGCATGAGCTACAACTCATTCAGCGTGGCTAATTTCAATATCTATGCAGATAATGATGAAGTGAGAAACATTTGGCTCGTGGCTCCGCAGCCGGCTGAATATTGTTCAATTACAGGTTATATGAGTACGGAGGACATAAACACCGAGGAAAGCTATTTCGTTCTCCGGTCGGCACAGCAAGATGCAGCACCTCTTACTATGAATGTATACTACGACCCTGCTACTCTCAATTTAGGTGAAAGCGGATGGCGTTCTTTCACGGGTATTGTGTCGAAAGATGGCGATGCTTTGAAATTCACAGCATTGGCAAAAATGGATATACCTACAGGCATTGAGGATGTAGAAGCCGGCAACGCACGCATATTTGCTTCAAACGGCAACATCAATGTGGTTGCCGAGGCACAAACCTCAATCATAATTTACTCCGCAAATGGTCTGCACATCGCTTCATTAGAAGCCTCAAACGCATCAGTCGCCGTAACCCCAGGTTTCTACATTGTCAAAGTTGGCAACCAAGTTGCAAAACTCGCAGTGAAATAGTCCCTGAATCTCATTATCCCCAAAAAATAGGGGCTGTGTCAAAATTTGAACTGCACCCCAAAAGTTAGACACAAAACTTTTGGAGTGCAGTTTAATGTGGCGCAGCCTCTTTTTTGCAATATGTTGAAAAACATAAAACAAAGCCCTGACTTTCACAAGCCGGGGCTTTGTCATGTCAAAAAGTTTTTGTAACTTTATGACAAATAACAAATTACATGTCAACAAAGTTACATACAAAATCTTACAGTAACAACGACAAGCTGTTTTTTTTGCTTAATCCTAATGAGGATATAGCGGAAAACGACCCTGTGCGCGTTGTTGATGCGATGGTCGAGAACCTTGACTTGCGCGATTTCAAGAACTGTACCGCGAACGCGGACGCTGTGCATACCATCCGAAGATGATGCTCAAGATTATTCTCTACGCCTATATGAATAATATCTACTCATGCCGCAAGATAGAGCGTCAGGTTCGGCGCGACATACATTATATCTGGCTGGCAGCCCAAGAGCGCCCCGATTTCGTGACCATCAACCGCTTCCGTAACCGGGTAAAGAACGAGATCAACAACATCTTCACACAGGTGGTGCTTCTGCTGGCAGAACGTGGCTTCATCACGCTTGATGTGGAGTATATCGACGGAACAAAGATAGAATCAAAGGCCAACAAGTACACATTTGTATGGCGCAAGACCGTGGAAAAGAACCGGGCGAAGCTGCAGGAGAAAATACGCGTCCTGCTGCAACAGATAGACGAGGTAATCGTACAGGACAAAGCAGCTGAGACCGAGGACGTGGAATTTACACCCGAGGCGTTGACTTCGCTTATCGGAGAACTGAAAGACGCATTGGCATCCGTACCTGAGCCAACGGACAAAGAGCAGAAGAAAGTTCGCCGTGAGCAAGAGAAAAAGATAAATGAGCTTGAGAAGCATCGCGACAAACTTGGAGAATATGACAGCCGTCTTGAACAGATAGGCGAGCGCAACTCCATGTCCAAGACTGACCCCGACGCGACTTTCATGCGCATGAAGGAAGACGCCATGAACAACGGCCAGACCAAGCCGGGATACAATCTGCAGATCTCAGCCGAGAACCAGTACATCACAGACTTCGCTCTGTTCCCCAATCCCACCGACACTCTCACCCTGATACCATTCCTCAACTCTTTCCTTGACCGCTACGGCCATCTGCCCTCTATCGCCGTTGCCGACTCAGGCTATGGCTCCGAGGAAAACTACCGCTTCATGGATGAGACCGGCATGGAAGCATACGTCAAGTACAACCGTTTCCATCTCGAGCAGCGCCCGCGCTATAAGCCAAACCCATTCCACCACGACAATTTCCACTACAACGCGGTTGAAGACTATTACGTCTGCCCGATGGGACAGCATATGACCCGTATCGGCACATCCTACAGAAAGACCGAAAGTGGCTACCACAGCGAAAACGCACGTTACCGAGCACAGAACTGCCAGGGCTGCCCGCTGCGATGTGTGTGCTACAAGGCAAAAGGTGACCAGCGTATAATCGAGGTCAACCACCGCCTGAACGAATACAAACGGAAAGCCCGAGAACTACTGACATCGGAAGAAGAACTCAAACACCGCGGACGACGATGCATAGAACCCGAAGCCGTCTTCGGACAGATGAAGTCCAACATGGCATACCGCCGCTTCCGCCACTTCGGCAAAGACAAGGTCACAATGGACTTTGCCTTCTTCGCCATCGCCTTCAACATAAAGAAATTGTGCTCAAAGATAGCGAAACAGACAAATAACGGGGGAAATACACCCAATTTTTGCCTGTTTTTGCTTATATCGCGGATTTTACCGCTTGAGAATCGGATATTTTGGGAAAAAACTCAGAAATCGGTCGCCTGAGAAATATCCAAATCTCAGTGGCTAAAAAGTAGGAGGCTGCGCCATAACCCTTAATTACGACACAGCCTCTTCTGAATAGACCTAATAAACAATCCTTTTTTCACTTATGGTTAAACTCTATTCTGTAATGTTTTCGGGGAGAGTTGGCATTGCGCCTTTTTTAGTACAAACGAAAGCCGATGTTTCGACAGCAAGCCGATGAGCTTCTTTGATGTCCTTTCCTCTGATGATTGAAGATATGAATGCAGCGGTAAAAGAATCGCCGGCGCCTACTGTATCGGCAACTTCTACTTTAGGAGTCGGGAAGAATGAAACGCAACCGGGAGTGAAAACGTAGCTTCCATTGATGCCGCATGTCAGAATTAACATTTTAAGGTTATATTTGCCGAGAAGAATCCAGCATTTGTCCTGAAGGTCGATACCTGGATAACCGAACATACGGCTGACAGTGACGAGTTCTTCGTCGTTAATTTTGAGAATGTTGCATCGTTGCATTGAATTGCACAATATTTCTTTGTTGTAGAAACCTTGGCGCAGGTTTACGTCGAAAACAATAAGGGTGTCGACATCTTTGGGCATTGCGTCGAGGAATTTGTTGATGGTAGTCCTTGATACAATATTTCGTTGAGCGAGCGAGCCGAAGCACACAGCTTTGGTGTTTTTTGCTATGGCTTCAAGTTTTTCGGTGTAAGGGATATTATCCCAGGCAACGTTTTCTTTGATATCGTATTGAGGGATTCCGGCTTGGTCAATTTCAACTTGAACGGTTCCTGTGGGATATGGAACGGTTTCGATGTGTTGCCTAAGACCTTTTGAGGTTAGGTTTTCGACAATTTCTTTTCCGAGGCTATCGTCGCCAATTGCACTTACTACGCAGCTTGGAAGTCCGAACTGAGAGACGTGGAATGCGAAGTTGGCCGGAGCTCCACCAATTTTCTTTCCTGTAGGGAGAACGTCCCAAAGGGCTTCTCCCATTCCAATTATAAGGTTGTCCATGATAATTATTTTTATGTAGTTTATTAAGTTATTTTATTTTTGCGGTGTAATACATTAGGTAAACAACTCCGATAGCCATCACGGCAATAGCTCCAATTTGTCCGATTGCATCGGATGCAATACCCATTGCGAGAGGAAATACAGTGCCACCGAATAGGCCCATGATCATAAGGCCGGATACTTCATTTTTGTTGTCGGGCAAGGCTGTTATGGCTTGTGCAAATATTATAGGGAATACGTTAGAATTACCTAATCCAATTAATGAGACTCCAATGTAGATGGATGTAATGGAGTTGGCAAATAGCAGGATACCCATGGCTATGAGCATTATGATTGTACTGATTGCGAAGAATTTCTTCGAAGATATGTAACGGAGAATGATTGCTCCGACGAAACATCCTGCAGTACGGAAAATGAAGTACAGCCCGGTGGCGAAACTTGCATCTTCAATAGGGAGTCCGATGCGTTCAATGATAATTTTAGGGGCAGTGGCATTGGTTCCCACATCAATGCCTACATGACACATTATGCCGATAAAGCATATCAGGATGAATGGGTTGGCAAGAAGTTTGAGACATTTGAATATGCTTACTTCGTTGCTGTCGGTTTTTTCTTCGGCAATTGGTGTAGCACCGAGGAAAGCGACAGAGAGGCAGCATATGATTGCAAATATCACGAAAAGGAATCTCCAACCAAGCCCGAAAGTCGGCAACATTGTCAATGCGGCCCACGATGCGATAATTGGGGCGAGAAAAGAGGCAATTGCTTTCACGAATTGCCCGAAGGTGAGAGTAGATGCGAGTCGGTCGCTGCTTATAAGGTTAGAGACGAGCGGATTGAGCGATGTTTGCATAATGGCATTTCCTATTCCAAGAAGGGAGAATGCTATCAGCATTATGCTGTAGCTGTTGCCGAAGATAGGGATTATGAGGGAAACCAATGTAACGACAAGGCTAATCAGAACGGTTTTTTTTCGTCCGATTTTGTTCATCAGCATTCCGGTGGGCACTGAAAACAACAAGAACCAGAAGAATACGAGCGACGGGAAAATGTTTGCTTCGGCGTCGGAAAGGCCAAGGTCATTTTGAACATAATTTGATGCAGTTCCAACCAGGTCGACGAATCCCATCGCGAAGAAACATAGCATGACAGGTATTATCTGCATCAGGGTAACTTTGCTTAATGAATTATTTTGAGCTTTCATTTTATTTTGATATAGAATGTTGATTATTGTTGTTTATGAATGTCTATTGCATGTTGATGGAGTGGATGCTGAGGTTGTGAATTAGAGTTTTTCCATTTTCGGAACTAATTGTGAGGTTTGTGTAAGGAGATTTTGGGAATACAAGGTTGGTCATGTTTGATTTTCCGTTGTTCCCGAAGATTTCTATGCTTGAGTGGTCGATGAAAATCTGTAGTGATAGCTTACCCGATTTCTCGAATGTTGGAGCCATTGTGATGGCGGGGAAATTAGTGCTGAAGTCGATGATGCCGCTTCTAGTACGGTCGAACAGAAGTGTGTGCTTCTGGGGATTGTACTCGATGACAACTTTTTCGCCTTCTTTGTTAGAGATTACAAGGTTTACCTGTTGGGATTTTGTTGCGTCGATGTCGAGGTTGATTTCACATATACCGCGGTTTTCGGTGGGTAAAGAGAATGATTTGACCGCATTTGAGATATTGGCATGGTTGACTTTTTTTGTCAGTCGGCCTCTTAATGAGATAAGTTCGGGAGATGGTTTGCAAATGGCGAAAATGTCGCCGTTATCGTCTTTGAAAAGAGAAATGTCGCGAGGTAATGTGTTTGCGCTTCTGTATTGGAGAGTCGGGACATCAGCCGCATATTGCCAGTTAGACATCCAGCCAATTAGTACACGTCTGCCGTCAGGGGCATTGTTCCAGCTTACAGTTGCGTAATGGTCTTTGCCAAAATCGAGCCATTTGGTAGGGATTGTCCCGTCGGCTGATTTGTCGGCAGTGAAAGTGTATCCGTCGAAATTGCCGATGAAGTATTGTGTGGCACTACCACCAAAAGGGCCTCCGGGGTTAATGTTTACGATAAGAACCCATTTTTTCAGATTGGAACCTTCTACAGGAAGCTCGAAGAGGTCTGGACATTCCCAAACACCGTCTTGGCAACCAAAACCTTTTCCGAATCGGCTTCTAAGAGTCCAGTTCTTGAGATCATTTGATGAAAAGAATAGGATTTCGTGTTCTAATGCGTGTGCGAGAACCATATTCCATTCTTTAGTAACGTCGTTCCAGAACATATTAGGGTCGCGAGCTTCGGTTTCGAGAGTCAGAATCGGGTTGCCGTTGAAATTGTGGAATGTGTATCCGTTGTCGGAGCTGAAAGCAAGGCTTTGCATCTGGCTGGTGCTGGCTGAAGTGTAAAGTGCAATAATTGCATCGTTACCGAACCCGGCAGATCCGTGGCGGTCGATTACAGAGCTTCCGCTGAACACTGTTCCAAGTCCGTTCTGTGTGATGGCATTAGGTTGGTGCTCCCAGTGGATCAGGTCGTTCGAGGTGGAGTGACCCCATGTCATGTTCTGCCACTTGGAGCCGTAAGGGTTAAGCTGATAGTATAAATGCCATACACCATCTTTGTAAAACATTCCATTGGGGTCGTTCATCCATCCGTAAAGAGGAGTGTGGTGAAAAGCTGGGCGGTATTTTGTCTCACGATTAGAAGTGTCGAATGAATTGGCCAGTTTGATGTCTTTCCAGCATGCATCGTCTTTAGCCTCTCGGACAGAACTTCTGCTTTGAGATGTGACGATGTCGAGGATAACGTTTTTGCCTTTAAGCTTGCTTAAATCGTAGGGAACATAAAAGTCGGTTTTCGACTTTGATAGTTTTGCGTAGATTGTTTCGTGGAGTTCACCGTCTACAATAACGTTGATTTTGGAATCATCGTTGGAATCTTGAATTGGGAGAAGGATGTAATTAGCCTCGGCCATTACTTTGACATGGGTGTTGTTGGCACCGAGAAATTTTGTTTCCACTCCGTTGTCTGCATTTGCGAGAATTGATGTGAGTGCCAGCAGTAAACAGGCAATGTTTTTATGGTTAAGTTTCATGTTAAAAAAGTATTTTATTGATTTTTGATTAATGTTGGGTCAATAATAGTTTTGACGCTACAAAATTATGCAGTGTGAGATTCGGGATATATAAAAAAATGTACAAACGTTATTAGAAATGTTGTAACGCACGTTTTTTTCTGAATTATACACGAAAAATGCGTATAGAGCATTGATGATTTTCTGATGTTTGGTCAGATTATTCATGAAAAACAATTGTATTAAGAAAAGATTATTATTTTTGTAGGATATAAATGCAATTATTTAAAAGCCATGAAATCATCGTCAATGATAGGATTCCTTAGTTTGTTGTCAATTTGTACGTTTCTTTGTTCGTGTACAAATAATAAAGTGTATAGAATAGGGGTGTCGCAATGTAGCGAGGACGACTGGCGCGCAAAGATGAATGAAGAGATAAACCGCGAAATAATGTATTATGAAGATGCCGAGGTTGAGATCCGTTCGGCCGAAGACAATAGCGACAAGCAGATTGCTGATATCAACTATTTTGTGGAAAACGGATTCGACATTATTGTTGTTGCTCCTAATGAGGCAGAGAAACTTACTCCTATAGTGAAAGAAGTGTATGAAAAAGGTATTCCGGTGATTATCTTTGACCGAAATATAATAGGTGATTCATACACTGCCAGGATAAGTGTAGATAATGAAGGCCTTGGGCGCTCGGCGGCAGATTATGCGTATAAGATTTTGGGCAGAGGAGCAAAAGCGCTTGAGATATACGGGTTATACGGTTCAACTCCGGCCGATGAGAGGCACAAGGGCTTTTCGGAGACGTTCAGTAATTACGGGGGAAGAATACTTGCCAGTGTGAGTGGTAACTGGAGGGAGGAAGATTCTGAGCGAGTTACCGATTCGCTTTTAGCTGTATATGACGATGTAGACTTGATTTTTGCCCACAATGACCGAATGGCAATCGGAGCATCGACTGTTGCGAGAAAGGCAGGACGGAGCAAAATAAAGATTCTTGGCATAGATGCAGCGCCTGAGGTTGGAATAAAGGCTGTTGCTGAAGGAGTGATAGATGCCACTTTTCTATATCCTACCGAGGGCTATCGTTTGATACAGACTTCTATGGCAATACTGAAAGACGAGGATTATTCGCGGGAGGTTCAGTTGCCTTCGACATCGGCTGTCGACTTGAGCAATGCAGATGTTTTGCTGCTGCAAGACGAGGCGGCACAAGCCGAAACCGACAGGATGATATTGCTTAAGCAGAGAATTGACAATTATTGGAAGCAGCATTCATCTCAGAAGATGTTGTTTTATGCGAGTGTAGCGATTATAGTACTTTTATGTGGATTAATATTCCTTATTCTACGCAACTACTGGCTGAATCGCCAGCATCAGGAAGAATTGCTTAACAAGAATAAACTTCTTGAGGAACAGCGTGACACTCAGAAGCTGTTGAATGAGAAACTGGAGGAGGCAACTCAGTCAAAACTCATGTTTTTCACGAATGTGTCGCATGATTTACGCACACCGCTCACGCTAATAAGTGAGCCAGTGTCGCAGCTGTCCAGTGCATCGAATCTGACTGAGCAGCAGAAAGTGCTTATGAAGATAGCGAACAAGAATGTGAAAATTCTGCATAGGTTGATTAATCAGATTCTTGATTTCAGAAAATATGAGAATGGAAAGCTTGAACTTTCCCGGGAGAAAGTAAATTTTGGTGTTGTTGTCAAGGATTGGCTTGAGTCTTTTTATACTGTGGCTCGCAAGCGAGATATCAGAATCATTCTTAATGAGCCGGATGATAAAAACATAGTTGTTGCCATTGATTTTGAAAAAATGGAACGCGTGTTTTTCAATCTGATGTCGAATGCTATAAAGTATACTCAGCCAAATGGCAAAGTTGTTGTTTCCTATTGTTGTGATAGAGAGAGGTTAACATTCAACATTTCGGATACTGGCATAGGAATTGGAGAAAATGATCTGGGTAACATTTTTGACCGTTTCTATCAGGTTGATAAGGTTCACCCTAATGGTTCAGGAATAGGGCTTACTCTTTCCAAGGCATTTGTAGAACTGCATGGGGGTACGATATATGTAGAAAGTGAACGTGGGAAAGGAACGGTTTTTACAGTGGTGCTGCCTATTGTCAGAAGTGAAGATGAGGCTGAAGATACAGTAAAGGCAGATACTGCAGAAGATGTTGCATCGGAGCTTGATATGATTGAATCGGAGGTGGAGTTTACTGATGAACTTCCGCTTGTGCTTGTCATTGATGATAACCAGGATATCCAGACTCTGGTTTCGTCGTTACTTTGTGATAAATATAATGTAATTACAGCTACGGGCGGAAATGATGGAATAAGAATGGCAATGAAATATGTTCCCGACTTGATAATCTGTGATGTGATGATGCCGGGAATAGATGGCTTGGAATGTTGTAGAAGAATAAAGAATGAAGTGTCGACGTCGCACATTCCGGTGCTTATGTTGACGGCATGCACAATGGACGCACAGCGGGTTCAGTGCTACGATTCTGGGTGTGATGGATATGTGGGCAAGCCTTTTAACAGTGCGGTGCTGCTGTCGAGGTGTTCGAGTCTTATCGAAAACCGCAAACGAATAAAGGATTTGTGGCATAATGGAAGCTCTGGTGTGACAGATGAACGCAGGTCGCTTCCGAAGATGGACATTGACAATGATTTCTATAATCGTTTTCTTGACATTTTCAGGTCGGTAATGGGGAACCCAGATATAAGTGTTGATGAGATGGCATCGAAGATGGGTTTTGAGCGTTCGCAATTATACCGGAAGCTTAAGGCGTTGACAAATTATTCGCCGGTGGAACTAATGAGAAGCATACGACTTAAGGAGGGTAGAGTGCAGCTGATGACAACCGATAAGACTGTGAGCGAAATTGCCTATGAAATAGGCTTCTCATCGCCAGCGTATTTTACAAAATGTTATCGTGATGCATATGGGGTAACACCAACTGAAACGAGAGAAGGTAAATAAAACTGGGTTGCGTGATGTGACTTTTTTATGTCTATACCTATGTGATTCATGGGTATAGGCATATTTTTTATATGTCTTCTTTGGGAAAAAATGTGCAAAACATATCAAAAATTGTGTATTGAATAATAATTGATGTGGTGTGCAACATCAATTATATGTGCCCCAAGTGATACACTTTAATTTTGTGGCAGAATTAATTAATCTTTAACCCAAAAATACAAAATGAAAAAATCAATTGTATGTACACTGCTACTATTGCTTATTACGATAGTGGCAAATGCACAAAATGTCACAGTGCAAGGTGTTGTGGTATCTGCAACAGATTCTGAGCCGTTGATAGGTGCAAGCGTGATTTCAGAAATTCAGGGTTCAGTGGGAGTATCTACGGATCTTGATGGAAAGTTTACATTAACAGTGCCGGAAGGGACCAAGCTTGTGGTTTCTTATGTAGGCTTCAAGTCAAAAACGGTTGTTGCCGAGGACCAGATGACTATTGCGTTGGCAGAGGATTCGGAGGTGTTGGATGAAATTGTTGTAGTAGGCTATTCAGCTGAGAAAAAATCTGATTTAACAGGTTCTGTGTCGGTGGTAAAGATGAAAGATGTATCTGATACGCCTACGGGAAATGTCCTGCAGTCGTTGCAGGGCCGTGTCCCGGGTATGACTATTACAACCGACGGAACACCTGGAGGTCTGAGCACGAGCACATCAATCAGAGGCGCCTCTTCATTCCGCAGCGATGCCAATGGACCGTTATATGTGATAGATGGTGTGATGACACGTGATAATCCAGGCACAATTATCAATAGCAACGATGTAGAATCGATACAGGTTCTGAAAGATGCGGCATCTGCCTCAATATATGGAGCACAGGCTGCAAACGGTGTGATTATCATCACAACAAAACGCGCCAAGAAAGGAGAGGCAAAAGTGACTTTCGATGCGACATTGAGCATGCAGACATATAATAGTGGCCTTGATTTGCTTGATGCATATCAGTGGGGCGATGTATATTGGAGTGCATATAAATATGCCCATAACGGTGCGACTCCTCAATCGTCGGTGTATGGTACTGGAGCAAAAGCTCAGCTTCAGACCTATAAGAACCTAAATGGTGCGGACGTGTTACCGCAAACTACCGACTGGGAGGATGCAATACATCGTACGGCGCTTATGCAAACTTATACTATCGGACTATCAAAAGGTACAGAAAACGGGACTTCGTCGTTTACTATCAGTTGGCTCGACCATGATGGTGTAGTAAAGGGAACGGATTATCGGAAACTGAATTCACGATTCAGCACAGACTACGGTTTTCTAGACAATAGACTTAAGGCCGGTGGAAATGTTACGATTAACTGGTGGAAAGCGCATTATATGCCCGGTGGCGCAGAGGAGAATGCAGTGAAGCAGCATCCTGCCAAAGCGGTATTTGACGCAGAAGGTGAATATGTTGACCAGATTAATGACATACTTGGTGATGCTCCTAATATGATGCGACTGATCGAGAACGAAAAGAACAATGGGCATGAGTATTGGAGAGTTTTCGGAAATGCATATTTGCAGGTTGAACCGATAAAGAACCTTATCGTAAAGACAAATTTCGGAGTGAACTACTATAGTGAGGTTAACAAGACATTTGAACCGGCGTGGCTTCGAGATTCGGTTAACAAACTCACGCAGTCGACAGGCAAGAACACAGATTGGTTGTGGACCAACACGGCACAGTACAGTATTGATTTAGGGAAACATTCAATTATGGCGCTTGTGGGTGTTGAGGCGAAGAAATACCATAATGAAAGTTTCTATGGCTACGGAACAGGCTTGGCAATTGAGGATCTTAATTATGTTTATCTAGAAAATGTGACGTCAAACAAGAATGTTGGAGCCGGAGCGTCAAATTATTCAATGTTCTCAGGTTTCGGCAAAATTAACTATTCATGGGACGACAAGTATCTGGCTTCGGTTACAGTGCGCCGCGATGCTTCGTCGCGCTTGTCGAGTGCTCATAACTATGACTGGTTTCCATCGTTCTCGGCAGGATGGCGCTTGTCGCAAGAGCCATTTATGGAGGGGACCCGCCAGTGGCTTCACAACCTCAAGCTTCGTGCTTCATATGGCGTTAACGGTAATGACCTTATCGACAACGAGGCTTTCTATGCAAAATATCTTATGAGCCTTAACCGTGGCTCCTATAATATGAATGGCGACGGCACCACTCTCTCGCCGGGCGCATATCGAATCAGGACCACTAACCCAGACTTGAAGTGGGAGAAGACTTATCAAACTAACGTTGGTGTTGATGTGGCATTTCTTAACAATCAGCTCGAAATGTCGGTTGACTATTTCTATAAGGAAACAAAGGATATGCTTGTGGAGAAACCGTATATTGCGGCAATAGGCGAGGGTGGCTACTGCTGGTATAATGGAGGTGAAATGACCAATAAGGGTTTTGAGGGCCAGATAAACTGGAGAAGCAAAATCGGAAAGGATTTCAATTATGAGATTGGTCTGAACTTCACAGTTCAGAAGAACAAGGTGACATCGTTGCTCGATGATATCTATTATACTTATGGCGGAGCCTACGGCAGTCATACACTTGTGGGCCAGTCGTTGGGCTCGTGGATGGGATTCAAGACCGATGGCGTGTTTCAAACGCAGCAGGAGGTTGATGAATATCGTAGCAAATACAGTGTTGAATTCGGCAACCCTGCAGTAGGCCGTATAAAATATGTTGATGTCGATGGTAATGGCATAATCAATTATAATGACCGCACATGGTTGGGTTCTGATTTGCCTAAGGCTCAGTTTGGCCTTAATCTGGGCGCAAGCTGGAAGGGATTTGACTTGAGCATGTTCTTCAATTCGATTATCCGTGATGCGTTTGTGAATTCGAAGTATTATACTGATTTGTTCCAATGCTGGAACGGAAATCATGGCTCTGTTTTGCTCGAGGCAGCCAATGCATATGAAAGATTCAAGGAAACAGGAGTGTATGAGTGCAATACACCAGCCCCAACAACCGACAATTCAAATAACGAACACGAAGTGTCGGAGTTCCATATAGAGAATGGTTCGTTTCTACGTTTAAAGACACTCACTTTGGGTTATACTTTGCCGGCATCTGTTCAGCGCTCGCTTAAGATGAATAGTGCACGCGTGTATTTCCAGGCACAGAATGTGTTTACTATAACGGGCTATAGCGGTGCCGACCCTGAGGGCTTGGGTTATCCGTATGCATTACCTCGTCAGTTCACATTTGGTATACAGTTTGGATTCTAATGTCATGTTTAACTTTTTTAATGAAATAACAATGAAGATAAATAGAATTATATTTGCTATATGTTGTGTAGCAATAATAACATCGTGTAGCGATGACTTTTTGGATAACAAGCCTCAGGGAAGCCTATCGGACGGAGTAATGAATTCAACCGAATCTATTGATTTGCTGGTGAATGCTGCATATGCAGGCCTTACTGGTTTCACTAACGAGCAAGGTGATCCTTGGATACGTCCAACCAGCAACTGGAGCTATGGCGAGGTTAGAGCCGACAATGCCTATAAAGGTGGTGGCGGCGAAGGCGACTTGTGGGATTTCCATGCTATGGAGACTTTCCAGGTTCAGTCAAACAATGGTAATCTTGATGGGAAGTGGTTTAATCTTTACAGTCTTATTTCGCGATGCAATGCTGCGCTGAGGGTGCTTAATGGGGCAGATGAGGCCGATGTGCCTGTAAAGGCTTCGAGAATTGCCGAAATGAAAGTGCTTCGTGCCCATTTCTATTTTGAACTTTCGCGCCTTTTCAACAAGGTGCCTTATATCGATGAAAACCTTTCAACGTCCGAATATGTGAATGTTCGCAATGATGAATACTCGCGCAACGAGTTGTTAGGACTCATTGCCAGCGAATTGATGGATGCTTCGGCAGATTTGCCAGAACGTCAGGATGAGGTAGGACGTATCAATAAAAACATTGCCCTTGCTTATGCTGCTAAAGTAAAACTCTATCAAGCATATGAGCAGGATGAACAAACTCATGCTGTAATAAACATTAACAAGGACCTTCTCCGCGAGGTGGTGACCTTGATTGACCAGGTGAAAGGGTATGACTTGTTGTCTGATTTTCAGCAGCTCGACCTTGTTGGCTATGAGAATGGAGCTGAGTCTGTGTTTGCCATTCAATATTCGATGAATGACGGTTCGGAGAGTGCCGGACGTGTCAACTGGAGCAATCTTTTGAACTCGCCCGGAGGAAACAGTCCGTATCATGGTGATGGATTCTTCCTTCCTTCGCAGGACTTGATTAACGCTTATCAAACCGATGAAAACGGTCTTCCGGTGTTCGACTACCAGACGTTGCCCGATTATGGCGTGGTTACATTCATTGACGATAATAATCAGACACTAAGCAATATTGCCCCGACTGTTGACCCTCGACTCGACTTCGTGGTTGGTCGTCCTACTATTACTTTCAAGACCTATAAGGATACTCCATGCCAGTCGTGGGTGAGAGACCGTGGAACATACGGACATAACTGCGCCAAGCGTTTTTGGGTGTCTCCTGAATCGTCGGATATGTTCCAAGGATGGCCTTGGGGTGCTTCGCAACTCAACTGGCAGATAATTCGTTATGCTGACTTGTTGCTCTACAAGGCTGAGGCCTTGATTGAATTGGGCCAAGATCTTGAAACTGCACGAAATCTTATCAACCGAGTGCGTGAGCGCGCCATGAATAGTGAGTATGTCAGAGATTTCTATGATAATTCGAAATATGCTGCTAACTATAAAATCGGCCTGTATCCTTCGTCGGGATGGACTCAGGATTACGCACGTAAGGCTCTGCGTACCGAAATGCGTCTGGAAAAAGCTCTCGAGGGTGAGCGCTTCTTCGATCTTGTTAGATGGGGCATTGCCAAGGATGTGATGACAGCCTATTTCGCATCGGAGAAGGATAATAGAATATATTACGATGGGGCAGTGTTTGATGATGGTGAAGAATACTATCCGGTGCCTGTTGCCCAGTATAATTTCTCACAGGGTCATTATACTCAGAATCCTGGGTATCCTTCGTTTGAATAATAATTGGTTGTTATGAGTTAATGGATTTGGCTGGCGTGCCTGCAGTAGCGGGCGCGCCAGCTGCGTATTTTATGCAGAGAAGTGTGATGGCAGTGGTGCGCATTATGCCGTCATATTCTTTCAGATGGGGTGGGGTGGCTTTTGCATGGGCAGGAGTTGAGGTGATCGTCGATGAAGCCGGTGGCTTGCAGAAACGAGTAGCAGATAACGGTGCCGAAAAACCGGAAACCTCGCTTGCGCATGTCGGAACTTATTGCATCGGATATTTCTGACGATGTGGGGATTGATGCCATGTCGACAATGGAGTTGACAATTCTTTCCTTTTTGGGGAAGAAGCTGATGATGTAGTTGAAGAACGATCCGTATTGGTCGACGATATCTCCGAACAGCTGTGCGTTGACTATGGCTGCATGAATCTTGAGCCGGTTTTTAACGATGCCGTTGAAATGGCGGAGGCGAAGCTCGTCGTCGGGTGTCATCCGAGCCACTTTGCGGTGGTCGAAACCAAGAAATGCTTTGCGATAGCCTTCGCGCTTTTGCAGCACGGTTATCCACGACAGGCCAGCCTGGGCGCTCTCGAGGGTGAGGAATTCAAACAGGGTGCGGTCGTCGGCGACGGGGCGTCCCCATTCTTCGTCGTGATATTTAACATAGAGCGGATTGTCGCCGCACCAAGGGCATCGTTGTAGGTTCATTTGCGGAAAAGTTTACATCGGTAAAAGTATTAAGAAAAGACGGCAATTCCAAATGGAGGAATCACCGCCTTCCCTTAAAATCGGAGGGCGGAGCCGCTAAACGGCGCAGAAGCAAGAAGCGAAGGCACTGCCGCGGCAA
>JAEDFO010000051.1 GCA_016292745.1 Muribaculaceae bacterium
ACTGATTTTGGCAAATCAAACATATTATAACCAACAACTATCCAAAAACATTTTTATGAGATTATTAGTCATAACCTCTTTTTCTGCCTTGTGGGGCTGCTGAATTCATGTTATAAAACATACATATTTTTATCCTCCTTATTTTCAATAATTTACATTCGGCCCTAAAAAATTAGCCACATCGTTTCTGAACAAAATTACCTTTATCGAAGACAATTTTACCCTATCCGACCCTCCCTCCAAACATAAATTTGCAGTGTGATTTAAACGCTTAATTAGCCAAAACCAGAAACCGTAAATATGAAAAGATTATCGCTTTCACTGACATTGCTTATTACATTGATTGCCGCCAACACACTGGCTGCAATTCCTCGTCCTGAATATCCGCGTCCACAGTTCGAACGATCGGAATGGATTAACCTCAACGGCACATGGACCTACGAGTTCGACTTCTCAAAAAGCGGACTTGAACGCTCGCTGTTCAACTCTACCGGATTTGCTTCGAACATCACCGTTCCCTTCTGCCCCGAAAGCCCGCTGTCGGGTGTCGATCATAAGGACTTTATCAACGCAATGTGGTATCACCGCAGCATCAACGTCCCCCAAAACTGGGACGGCAAGCGAATAATGCTCAATTTCGGCGGCGTTGACTACAAATCGACCATCTACATCGACGGCCGCGAGGTGTTTATCCACTACGGTGGCTCATCGTCGTTTGCCATCGACATTACAAAATATGTTACACCCGGAAAGGCCAACAACCTGGTGGTGTATGTCGAGGACGACGTGCGCTCGCAGCTGCAAACCGGCGGTAAGCAGTCGCGACGTCTTTATTCATACAGCTGTCTTTACACACGAGTAACCGGCATCTGGCAGACAGTGTGGCTGGAAGCAGTATCGAAAGGCGGCTTGAAGAAATGCAACATCACTCCCGACCTCGACAATAGCCAATTCATATTCGAACCCACTTTCTACGACCTCGACTGCGGCGCTCAGCTGCGTGTGCGCATCCTCGACGGCAAGAAAGAGGTATTCAACCAGAAAACAGCAGCTTCGAACAGCGCAATGCTGGCTGCCAAGATAAAGAATGTGAAGACATGGTCACCCGAGTCGCCATTCCTCTACGACATTGAATTCACCGTAACCGACGCTGCCGGCGCAGTTATCGACCAGGTGAAATCGTATGCCGGAATGCGTAAGGCCGAACTTCGTGGAACCACTTTCTACCTGAACAACGAGCCATACTACCAACGCCTGGTGCTCGACCAAGGCTACTATCCCGACGGACAATGGACTGCCCCCGACGACGAGCAACTCAAACGCGATATCGTGCTGGGCAAGGAATCCGGATTCAACGGCGCTCGCCTGCACCAGAAAGTGTTCGAACAGCGCTACTTCTACTGGGCCGACAAGCTCGGCTATCTCACCTGGGGCGAATCGGCAAGCTGGGGCATGGACTGGACCGACAAGGTGGCTGCCCGCAATATGCTCACTGAATGGACCGAATGCGTTGAACGAGACTACAATGCCACTTCGCTCATCGCCTGGTCGCCTCTCAACGAAACATGGAAGCCCGATGTCGACGGTCAGCGCGCACGCCTCACCAACGACCTCTACTTCCTCACACATCGCCTCGATCGCACACGTCCGGTAGTGGCTGTGAGCGGCGGATACCATGCCGGGTTCACCGACATCTACGCCGAACACACCTACGTGCAAGACCCCGTAGCGCTCTACAACCAGCTCAAGCTCAAGGACGACGGCACTCCATATATCCACCACCCTAAGTTCAGCGTACCATACAAGGGCGAAGCATATATGATTGACGAATTCGGTGGAATACAGTGGATTAAGGAGATGAAAGCCGCTGAAGTGGCCGGTGCCGATGAATTCTGGGGCTACGGAAAGCCTCCACGTACCATCGAAGAATTCTACAAGCGTCTGGAAGAGCAGGTTAACGTGATATTGAGCCTCGACTACATCACCGGTTTCTGCTACACACAGATTGTCGACGTAGAACTCGAAAAGAACGGCATCTACACCTACGACCGTGCACAAAAGTTCGACATGGAGCGTATCCGCCGGATATTCACCAAATCGCGCGAGCAGGCAAAGGCCGAAGTTGAGCAGATGCTTCGCGAACGTGGCGACAAATAAACCTCGACTCTTTTGAGTAACAATAAAATACAGAGTTAATTAACCCTTTAACTAACAAAATTTTAAACATCATGAAAAAAAGTTTACTTTTTGCTGCAGCAGCAATGATGGCAGGCAGCATGTTTGCAGCAGCGGTGGTCCCCGTGGTCCCCAAGGCATTACTTCCCGAAGGAGTAACAGCTAACATCGACCAGCAGAAAAACTTCTATCGCCAGAGAAACGTAACAGTGGCTGGCTCTCCTCAAAAAGGTTACTATGCATTCTTTGCAGCTACCGACGCTGAACACGGTTCAGAACTTTGGGTAACCGACGGTACTCCGGAAGGCACACGTCTTGTTAAAGACATCAACCCCGGTGTTGCAACTTCTAACGTTAGCTACCTCACTCGTTTCAACGACAAGGTTGTGTTCCAGGCAACAACTGAAGACGAAGGCGCAGAACTTTGGATTTCTGACGGTACTGAAGATGGTACTTACATGATTAAGGACATCCACGAGCTCGAATCGTCAAATCCTCACGCATTCTGCCAGATGGACGAAACTCACTTCATTTTCTTTGCTCGTGACTTCGAAGCTGAGCAAGTTGGTGAAGACTGGGTATGGGTGTCTGACGGTACAGAAGAAGGCACAAAGTGCATCAAGCAAGTAAAGACTGTATATCCTGGTGAAAACTATGCTGAGGACGACCTCGTTGGCCCTATCGTACGTGTAGGCCGCAAGGTATTCTTCAAGGCCGACGGTGTTGC
This sequence comes from Muribaculaceae bacterium, assembly GCA_016292745.1. GTDB lineage: Bacteria > Bacteroidota > Bacteroidia > Bacteroidales > Muribaculaceae > SFRY01. The sequence goes on from JAEDFO010000051.1 coordinate 2,903, forward strand.
CGAAAATGGCTTCACTTATGGTCCTGAAGTATGGGTAACCGACGGTACCGAAGAAGGCACTCACATGGTAGCCGATATCAACTGGGAAGAAGCTAAGGACGAACAAGGCACCCAGACCGGTACACTCGGCTCTGCTCCTACTCAGTTCATCAACTTCTACAACGAAGGTCTTGAATTCCGTGCATGGGACCCCGACCACGGCAACGAGCCACGCTTCTCTGATGGTACAGAAGCCGGCACATACCTGATTGCCGACGTTAACCCGAACGTTGGTACAAACGGCATTGGCGCTGGCTCTAACCACACTAAGACCGGTGACTTGTACAACGGTATGGTTGTTATGCGTGCTTACTACCCCGGTATCGGTAACGAACTTCTCGCCACTACTTGCGAAAAGGGCAACTTTTTACCAGTCGACGTCTTCACGGAACCAAACTCAGAAGATCACAACTCATTCATCGATGCAGGTAGCGTATTCGACGGCCTCTATATGTTCTGTGCAGCTACTGGCTTCGACAAGAACAACGAACTTCACAAAGGTGGTGAGCTCCACTGCTTCGATGGCAAAAAGGTTTGGATGCAATATGACTTGGCTCCAGGCACAGGTTGCGACTGGGTTAAGGAAAACATCGTAGTTGGCGGTAGCCTCTACTGGTGGAACGAAGGTTCACTCGACGGCACCGGTGCAACTAAAACCAAGCTCATCCGCCTCGACAAGTGGGACCAGCAGCCGGTTATCGTATCTAATATCGATGCAGCAGGCGACCAGGTATATTGCCTCCGCAACCTCAACGGTACTCTGCTGTTCACTTCATCGGTTAACAACCAGCTCTACAGCTACTACTATCGTTCAAAGGTATGCAACCTCGAACTCAACCCCGACGTAATGGAACCGGAATACCGCACACGCGCTGAAATCGCTGCAGGTGTTGAAAACGTAGCAGCCAGCAAGAAGGCCGTTAAGGTTAACGTATATCCTAACCCTGCAACTGTATCGTTCAGCGTAGCAGGTGCTGAAAACAGCAAGGTATCGGTTTACGACATCGCCGGTCGTTTGGTTCTTACATCTGACAAGGCTTCTAACGTAAGCGTAGCAGGTCTTGCCAAGGGTGTTTACAAAGTTATCGTAAACGGTGAAGCTGGCCGTCAGGCTGCAAGCCTTATCGTTAAATAATACGAACAACATTATGAAGGTGAGCCTGCCGATACAACGCCGGCGGGCCACCTTTTTTCAATTATAGTTGCCCACTGCAAGGGCAATTATCCTCTTGCAAAACTCTGCAGGACGAAAACCTAAAACCAAATCAATATACAGATGAGTAACTTAAAGTCACTGAGAACAGCAATATTATTACTTGCTTGTTTTTTCTCAATAGCTACCTACGCACAAAAGGCTGCGGTATCGGGAACTGTAACCGACAGTAGCAATGCCGAAGCACTCATTGGCGTAACAGTTATGGAAAAAGGTACACAAAATGGCGTGTCTACCGACTTCGACGGCAACTTCACCATCAATGTTGCTCCGAACGCCACTCTCGAATTTTCTTATGTTGGCTACAATGCCAAAGAGGTGAAAGTATCGGGAAAGACAAAACTAAATGTAACACTCGAACAGACGGCAACAGCGCTCGACGAACTCGTGGTAATCGGTTACGGTGTTCAGCGCAAGAGCGATGTTACCGGTTCTATCACTTCGCTCGGTGCCGAGGAAATCAACGACGTCCCCGTATCGTCGCCACTGCAGGCCCTCCAAGGTAAGGCATCGGGTGTCAACATCATTCAAAACACCGGAGCACCGGGCAGCAACACAACCATCAAGATTCGTGGTACCGGTACTATCAACGACTCCGACCCTCTTTATGTAGTCGACGGATTCATCACCGACGAAATCGACCACATCAACCCTAACGACATTGAAAACGTGGAAATCTTCAAAGATGCCGCTTCAAGTGCCATCTACGGTGCCCGTGCCGCAAACGGTGTAGTTGTTATCACCACCAAGAGCGGTAAAGAAGGCAAAACCAAGATTTCGTTCGACGGCTATGTAGGTTTCTCTAATCCATGGAGAAAAATCGACGTTATGGACGCCGAAAACTACGCCCTTATGCTCGACTATGCCAATAACACCAGCCTATACTCGTCCGACGGTCGACTCTTCCATTCAAAAGACGCCGACGGCAACTATTATTTCGACGAAGACAAGAAATTCCTAATCGACACAATACATAACAACGGTGTGAACAAGCCTTGGCTCGACGCCGTCACCCGCACCGGTATCAAGCAACAATACGGTATCTCGGTTTCGGGCGGTAACGAAAAGACAAAATACCTGGCCAGTGTGAACTACTACAACGAAAAAGGTATTGTCGACAAATCGGAATACACCCGTATCAACGCCCGCATGAACCTCAGCCAGCAGCTCGCCTCGTGGCTCAACCTCGACGCAAACATATCATATTCTAACGAGGATACCCAAGGCATTCCTGACGGTTCTGGCTCAATATTCCGCAGCGCATTGCTCGAAAGCCCTATGACCATGCTCCACGACCAACGCGGCTACTGGCTGACGAACAACCCGCTCGCCATCATCGACCGCTATCACAGCTCGAAGAACCGCGACCGCCTCGACATGAACCTCAGCCTCAAGGCCGACTTCCTCAAATACTTCAACTACCAGTTCAAGGCTTCGTTCTTCACCAATCCTCAGACACAGAACAGCTACAGCGAAGTGAACAACCTCGAGGCCGACTGGGGCATTCTCGACCTTTCAACCGTGTGGAAAAACAAGACCCAGACAAACAAATGGGAAATCAACAACCTGTTGACATTCAACTGGCTTAACGATGCCCACAGCATAACTGTACTTGCCGGTCAGACTGCTGAAGGCTACAAATACAGCTACCAGGAATCGAACAAGCGCGGTACTCCTTCAAACGACGACAACATGTGGCATCTGTCGAGCGGCTACACCGGCGACAAGACCTACGGCCTCGACCGCGAATGGACTGCTGTAGGTTTCATCGGCCGACTGAACTACAGCCTCCTCGACCGCTATCTGCTCCAGGCCAATGTCCGTATCGACGGCTCGTCGATGTTCTCGAAAGAAAATCGCTGGGGTTACTTCCCATCGGTTTCGGCAGGTTGGAAATTCTCGTCGGAACCATGGATGCAGGCAGCTGCCAGCTGGATGAACCTCGGTAAACTCCGTATCGGTTGGGGTATCCTCGGTAACAACCGTATCAGTGAAACTTCGCGCTACACCTACCTCAACACCGGCTACAACTATCCCTACGGCCTCGGTAACCACACAATCCAGCCAGGTGCCATCGCAACAGTTATCGGTAACTCCGACATCAAGTGGGAACGCACCGAGACTTTCAACGTTGGTCTTGATTTCGGATTCCTCCGCAACAGCGTAACATTCAGCATTGAATACTTCAACAAGCAGACCAAGGACATTCTGCTTAACGTGCCTACAGTTCCATCGGCCGGTCTCAACGGTGCTCCGATGACAAATGCCGGTGCAGTACGCAACTACGGTATGGAAACATCGTTGAGCTATAAGCGCTCATTCGGCAAATTCAGCTTCGACATCGGCTTCAACCTCTCTTACATAAAGAACGAGGTTACCAGCCTTGGCTCCGGCAACGAACCTATCTGGGGCGGTTGGATTGGCGACAGCAGCATCCAGGCATACGTTACCAAGACCGACGTAGGCATGCCTATCGGTAGCTTCTACGGCTACGTTACCGACGGTATTTTCAACACCATGGACGAAGTGCGTGCATCGGCTCAATACGAAATCGGCAAGAACGACGCCGACCAGACGACCCGTCCTGGCGACTTCCGCTTCAAGGACCTCAACGGCGACAACAAGATTACAGATGCCGACCGTACTTACCTCGGCTCGCCACTGCCCGACATCGTATTCGGTATTCCGTTGCAGTTCAGCTACGGCGATTGGGACCTCAACATCTTCTTCCAAGGCCAGACAGGCAACAAGATTTTCAATATGCTCGACTATAGCCTCTGCAACGCTGCTAACGGCAACGTTTACGCTGATATCCGCGAACGCACATGGTCGGGTACCGAAGACGCCCAGAAGGCATTCTACCCAACCAACTACAATGCCGAGATTCCGGAACTCTCCACTGGCGATGCTCCACGCAACTTCCGCGCCTCTGACTTCTACGTACAGGACGGCTCGTACATGCGTCTGAAGGAACTCCGCTTGAGCTACAGCATCCCTAAGAAGATAATCTCGAAATGGGGTATTTCTAACGTAACCCTTTCAGCTACTGGCTACAACCTGTTGACTGTCACCGGCTATAAAGGCCTCGACCCTGAAGTTGGTAGAGTTGTCGGTGCAGAAAGCAACCTTAACATGGGTATCGACTTCGGTGGATTCCCGCAGGCTCGCTCATTCCTGTTCAGTTTCAAGATTGGTTTATAATCGCTAATAATATTCTTTATGTGTAAATATATTTTCAAAATCAAGGCTATTCTCGTGGTTGCGCTCGCATCGATGGCATTGGTATCGTGCGACGACTTCCTCGACAAGGAACTGGTGGGTAACCCGACCGAAGACGATTATTACACCACCAACTATCAGCTCCAGACAGCTCTCAACGCCACTTACGACCTGCTGCAAAGCGACTCTTTCACCAACATCGAATGGTGGTTTGGCGAAGCTTGCGGTGACGACGTAATCGACTCCGACGAGGGCCTTTCCTCCGACCTCGGACAGCTGGTAAACTTCCGTTTCAGCAACAACAACAGCAAGATTCTGGAACGCTGGACCACCCTCTACAAAGGTGTCCACCGTGCCAACCAAGTGATTGCCAACATTCATAAGTGCGAAATCACCAACACCCAGTATAACACTTACAAAGCCATCCGGGAAATCTACGGCCAGGCTAAATTCCTCCGTGCTTTCTACTATTTCGGTTTGGTGAAGACCTTCGGCGGTGTTCCCATCCGTCCCGAAGTTGAGACAGTTGACAATCTCGTTATTCCTCGCAGCTCGCTCGAAGAATGCTATGCATATATCGAGAAAGACCTCCGCGAAGCTGCCGTTATGCTCCCTAACCGCTATTCAGGCGGCGACTGCGGCAAGGCTGGCGCAGGTGCAGCAGTGGGATTGCTCATGAAGGTGCTCATGTACGAAGCCACAAACGGCACCCCATCGGAAAAGTGGGAACAGTGCGCACAAATGGGCGACTACTTCGTTAAGGGCGACCCAATGACAATGGCAAAGATGCTCGACTATCCGGCTCGCTACGAAGGAATGGACTGGGACGAACTGCGCGAAAGCCTCTGGTTCAAGCCAAAGGCACTCAACGCCGGCAGCGACCCCTACGAAGGCCCCGACTACGAAATTGCCAAGCTGAGCACCGCATATTCTCTTGAATACCGCGATGCCGTTAACAACCCTCTTACATATTACGAACAATTCTGGATTGAAGGCGAATTCTGCAAGGGTTCAGTGTTTGAAATCGTGTTCAAGGAATCAGGCGACGGCACATTGGGCGACACCAACGAAGGTGGCTATATCTACGACACTCTGTTCTCTACCAGCACCACAATGTGGGCTAACGACGAACGCATGAACACAATCTTCGGAACCGACGCTCGCCGTCAGTATGTACTTGGTCACCACCAGACCACTCCCGACATGCAGAACACCGAAATCGGTTCAGGCCGCAACCTGCCGCTGAAATGGTACACCCCGGTGAAAGACCGCTCAACCTACGGCGGCGACAACGGCAAGAACCGCCGCGTGATGCGCTACCCAGAAGTTGTTCTCACCTACGCCGAAGCTCTCAACGAGTGTGGCCGCCGTGCCGAAGCTCTCGAGGCTCTGAACAGCAACAAGAGAGTAGTAAACAAAATCGACAACTCAACAGTTCTATATATAGGTGGTGGTTACGGTTACCTTCGCGACCAAATCTGGAAAGAGCGCCGCATTGAGCTGGCTTTCGAATGGGACCGCTTCTGGGATATCGTCCGCACCGGACGCGCCAAGGAATGTCTTGCCGAACTTGCCAACTCTCGCTCCAACAAGCGTGGCCTTTACTTCCGCAAAGGTGTTAACGAAATATTCCCGATTCCACAGAACGAAATCGACATCTCTAACGGTATCGTTACTCAGAATCCTGGTTATTAATCACTTATAACAACATTATTGCAATGAAAAAAGTATTAAAATCAATATTGTGCATTCTGGCCGTATTTGCCATGGTTGCCTGCAACAGCGACGACGAGGTGGAACAGCCTACTGCATCGGTTTCCATTAACAAGACCACTCTTAACATCAACGAGTCAATGGAAATCCACTTTACCGGCTCGGCAAGCGATGTTGTGGTTTACACAGGCGATCTCAATCACTGTTACGACCTGCGCGAAGAGAGCAACTACGGCTTGGTGGTCAACAAAGGTCTGTTCACATACGCCTACTCCACTCCGGGAACCTACACCGTTGTGGTTGTGGCCACTAACCACGGCAACGAAGGCAAAGACATCAAGCGCGACACTTATACCTTCGATGTCAAAGTGATTGATGACGTCACCACAATCGATAAGATTTCGGCTCCGGCTGTATTGTACGACGAAGTGTTTGCAACAGCAGTCAACGAAAACGACTGGGTGCTGGCTTTGCCTCGCAAAATCAAGTACAAGACATCTACTCCAAGCGTATCGCTGAGCCAGAAACTCAAATTCTACATCGAATCGGATATGTCTGAAATCAGCATCGACGGCAAGGCTTATGCAACCAACACCAAGTATAATCTTGCCAACCCACTGGCCATCAACGTCCGCTCGCATGAAGGTTCGGAACGCAACTACACGCTCTATACCATAAACTATGGTGAGTTCAAGACATTTGAACTCCTTGGCGTGAAGGGTAAAATCACCCGCACCGAGTACGACTACAGCTACTACGAAATCAACCTCGAAGTGCCTGCAGGAAGCGACCTGTCGAGCGTAGCTCCTAAGTTCACCCTCTATAGCACCAACGAAGTGCCTTATATCGATGGCGTTGAGCAGATTTCTGAACAGACAACGGTCGACTTTACAAAGCCTGTTACCTACAAATTCGTGTGCTCGCATCCTCAGAAGCCTGAGCTTAAGCTCGAATCGACCTGTGTGGTGACAGTTTCCGTAAAATAACCTCAACGTATTCTTTTTATAAGCGAGAATCATTGACCCGAAGGGGGCAGATTTGCGTCTCTGCCCCCTTTTAATAAATTAAAACATCGTAACGATGAACCACAACAAACTCTATACAATTGCTATTACTTTACTCTCGTTAGCCTCATATGCAACCCTCGGGGCAGCAACCAAGGAGCCTTACGACTTCTCGCGGCTGCTTTGGGATGTCAACTCACAGACAGTGCTGTTCGAAAGTGGCAACTATAGCCGCATCATCGAACTTCAGGACGGACGTCTGATGGCCGTGGCCGAAACCTATGGCTCGCCAAGCGGTGTCAGAGTGTCGTTCAGCCCCAACTTCGGCTCTTCGTGGACATCGCCCGTGGTGGTTGCCCAAAATCCAAGTGCAATCAACAATGCCGTGCCCGACGCCATCCAACTTGCCGACGGCACCATCATCGTGGGATACAACCCACGCCCAAAGACCCCTTATTCGTCCGACCGCCATTTCGGAATCCGTGCCGTCAGAAGCACCGACAATGGTGCCACATGGAGCGACCCGATTTTCATCTTCGATGCCGACTACAAAGGCGAGAACGGTTGTTGGGAACCATGTTTCCTCGAACTTCCATCGGGCGAAATCCACTGCTACTTTGCCGACGAAAGCATCTACACATCATCGGGTGAACAACGCATCGCAGTGTGTCGTTCATTCGACAAAGGCCTCACCTGGAGCGCCCCCGAAACGGTATCGTTCCGCGCAGGCTGCCGCGACGGAATGCCGGTGCCCATCATCACCGATGCCGGCGAAATAGTGGTCATAATTGAAGACTTCGGCCATTCGGGCTACTCCGGATTCCGCGCCACCACCGTACGCTGCACCCTCGAGGAAAACTGGAGCAACAGCAGCGCCGTGATTGGCAACGACCCCGACCGCCAAATGATTTTCAAAAACCCATCGGCCGATGCCGCCAACAACGTCTCGGCTGCACCATATCTGCGCCGTCTCGGCGACGACGAGACCATCGCATCGTGGCAAGGCAACTACGGCCGAAACGGAGTGGGCGAAGGATACTTCGACATGTTTGTTGCCGTAGGCGACAAGGATGCCCGAAACTTCCATTGCATCACCGAACCGTTCGGCCTCAGCACCAATGCCCACTCGTTGTGGAACTCGGTGTCGTATATCCGTGGCGACAATTCGGTGATGGCTATCGGCTCGATTGGCGACGACAAGACCGGAAATGCTATCAATATGATTAAAGGCCGCCCGCTGCGCTACATCGAGGCCAACTACGGCACTCCTAACCTCGACGGAACAGTCAGCACCGCCGACAACTATACATTCCGCATGGCTCAGCAGATTCTAATGGCCAACAGCGACCGCAAACGAACCACCGCCGACTTCCTCTACGACAACCAGTATCTGTATCTGACGGCCCGAGTGGTCGACACCACCATAACCAGCGACAAATCGGACAACGACGGCGTGTATCTGTCGCTCGACATGAACAACGCCTGCAACGACTATCCGCTGGCCGGAATGTACCACATTTTCTTCAACATCGACGGCTCCGTTGAACTGCGCCACGGCGAGAACGTGGGCACCGCGGGCGGCGGGAAATGGGTGAAGGACGACGACACATCAGCCATAATACTGAAGACCAATGTGAAATCGGTGTACTACGACATCGAAGCCGCAATTCCGTGGAGCGTGCTGGGACTGGAATCGGCTCCCGACGCATCGCAAACCATCCGCGCTAACGTGGCTGTGCGCAACCGTCGCGCTTCCGACATCGAATACATCACCATCCCGGCATGCGAGACTGTGCTGCCTACGGGCAAGGCCAACTCATATTCATGGCCTCAGCTGCGTCTGGGTGTGCCATCGGGTGTAGAAACTCCATCAATTGCCAAAGGCTCGGCCGACATTGCCATCTCGGCACACGGCGGATTGCTTTGCGTGGAAGCATCGTCCGACATTCGCTCAGTCGAGGTGTTTTCGCTCAACGGCACCAAGATAGCATCGGAGCGTCCCGCCACTTCGGCCTCCTTTCTGAAAGTGCCAACATCGGGCATCGGGATTGTGGCCGTGACAATGGCCGACGGCTCCAGTATTCGCCGAAAAATCGTATTCCACAAATAAAACCACAGCAATACCGTCATGAATCGTTTTCTCACAATAATCACACTGGGCATCATTGCCACATCGGGCATCATTGCAGCCACATTCGAGCCTTACAACCGCTCACGCCTGTTCTGGGACATCTCGTCGCGAGTGCTCACCATCAGCAACGGCGTATACGGGCGTGTGTACGAACTGCAGAACGGCCGTATGGTGAGCGTGGCAGCGACCAGCAGCGGCTACACAATGTCGTTCAGCAACGACAAAGGCAAAACCTGGAACGACCAGAAAGCGCTGTTCAAGGCACGCGGCAACCGCCACGTTGCTAATCCCGAAGTGTTCCAGATGAGCGACGGAACAGTACTCATCGGCTATAACGAACGGCCAAACACCCCATATGGTGCCGACCATCCGTTCCTAATCACACTGCGACGCAGCACCGACAACTGCGAAACATGGAGCGAACCGATTACAATCTACACCGGCGACTATGTGTGGGAAAACGGCTGTTGGGAACCGATATTCCTTGAGCTCCCCTCGGGCGAACTGCAATGCTATTTCTCCGATGAAACTCCCTTCAAGACCACCAGTGAACAATATATCGTGATGAGCCGCTCGTTTGACGGCGGTTTCACCTGGACCAAGCCTATTATCACCTCGTATCGTGCCGGATGCCGCGACGGAATGCCCGTACCGGTTATCACCGAAGCCGGTGAGATTGTTTACACTATCGAGGACTTCGGACATCCGGGCTATTCCGGTTTCCGTGCCACCACCATCCGTACCACCCTCGAGGACAACTGGACCAGCGGATACGTTGACGGCAACAGTTCTCGCCGCGAAATTGCTTTCGAGAATCCGAAAGTCAACGCCACTTCTCGCTCTCACGGCCCTTACGTGTGCCATATCCCCGAAACCGGCGAATATGCCATGGGATGGATGGGCGACTACGGCGACCGCGAGGGATTGAACCTCGACCTCGACTACTACGACATGTATGTAGCGGTGGGCGACAAGGACGTGCGCAATTTCAAGGCAATCACCGCCCCATTCGACATGCCTATGAACGAGCATGCCACCTGGATTTCGGTAGCCCACATCAGCGATGGAACAATTGCCGCCGTAGGTGAGACCATCAATGGCATCGAAATGATTAAAGGACGCCCCATGAAATCGTTCTCGGCTAACTACGGTACTCCTGCAATCGACGGCGATTTCCATGACGACTGGACCGAGAAATTCGGTCGACAAGTTAAAATGGGCAGCACTAAACGTGGAACCAAATATTTTGACTATCTTTATGACAGTCAAAACCTATATTTCATAGCTACAGTCTTCGACAAGACAATTATCAGTGACAAGACCGACAACGACGGCGTTTACCTGTCGCTTGACCTCGGCAATCTCTGTTCCGACTACCCCATCGACGGCATTTACCGATTCTTCTTCGACTTGAACGGAACCGTTACCCTCCGTTCAGGCAGCACCATTGCGGGCACCAACGCCGGAAAATGGGTGAAGTCGGACATCACCAGCCAGATTCAATCAGTCGTTACCCTGAAATCGTCTTACTACATTATCGAGGCTGCAATTCCATGGAGCATGCTCGGATGCGACACTCCTCCGGTGAACCGGACCATGCGAACCGACATCAGCATAGCCAACAGAACCGACAGCGAACTCACCTACACCTCGATTGTCGACTCTGAAGAGGCCCTTCCGGCCGGTAAAGCCAACTCTCACACCTGGATGGAGTTCACCCTTAACGAAAACACCACCGGAGTGAGCACCCCGACGGCCGACGGCACCGCAAAGGTTTCGGCATGGTACGACGGTTCGCAAGTGAACGTCAGCACCGATGGCGAACTCATATCCCTCATCGAATTGTTCGCTCCCAATGGCTCGCTCGTTGCCTCAGAGACACCAATGTCGCCTCAGTGCACTCTCACAGCCGGCAATTACCGTGGCATTGCTATACTGCGAATTACAACCGCCGACAATTCTAATGTTACCCGTAAAATAGTGATTAAATAACCGCTTCCAATCTGAGCCCTTGATGTACAAATTTATCCGACAGATTACACCGTTACTGTTGTTGCTGGCATCGCTTGCGATGTCGGCAAACAACAGTTACCGGTTTATCCACATCACCGGCAACGACGGTCTGTCGCATCAGCAGGTGGAGCACCTCATGCAGGACCACAAGGGCGAGATTTGGATTGGAACCCGAAACGGGCTACAACGATACAACGGCTACGAGATTATTTCATACTTCAACGACATCAACAACCCCAACTCGCTGCCTCACAACACCATTACAGCACTGTTTGAAGACTCCCGCAAACGCATTTGGGTGGCAACCGACAAAGGAGTGTGCCTGTTCCGTCCTGAATCGAACGATTTCAACGTTATTACAAGCGACTACAAGCGCATGAACTCTATCATCGAGACTTCCAGCGGCAAAATCGTGTTCACCGGACAACAGTTGGCTTGGTACGACGAAGAAAACCAGTGCATTGTCAATGTTGAGCGCCGGCCCGAAAGCTACATCATTGCCTCGGCTATCGACTCGAACGATAACATCTTTGTGGCCAGCAACACATCGATAATGTACTACGACACCTCTCTGAACCAAGCCACACAAATCAATTCGGAATACTTCTCCGACTTCCTCACCGGATTCGACGGCATTGTGCCACTGTTCTTCGACTCACGAGGCCGACTGTGGGTGGGCCGTAACGGCGACGGCGTGATGTGGATTGATTTAGCTAAGGGAACATCGAAAATCTACCGCCCCGACGAAATTTCCGACGGCACAGTACGCAAAATCACCGAGGACAAAAGCCACCGAATATGGCTCGGCACCGAAAAAGGGCTCACCATAATCAACCCCGACGAATCAATTGAAATTATCCGTCAGAACTTCGTCGACAAAAACAAGCTCAACGACAATGCTGTGTACGATATCCTTTGCGACCGCGACGGAAACATCTGGGTGGGTACCTACTTCGGCGGTATCAACGTGCTGCCGAAGAAAAACGAACTGTTCAACTGGATTGAACCAGGCTACGGCAACAACAACCTGCGAGGAAAAGCCATCCGCAAAATCATTGAACCGGTGCCGGGAACACTTTGGATTGCCTCGGAGGACGGCGGATTGAATATCCTCGACACTGCCACAGGGCAAATTGACCTTTTCAACAAAATACCGTCGCTGGGTCACAACATCCATGATATTTTCCTCGACAACGAAATGTCGACCATCTGGATTGGAACATTCCGAAACGGCCTGTTCACTTACAACCTCAGAACCCACCAATACAACCGATATCTGCCAAAGGACAACACCGGCATTCCATCCGATGCTGTCTTCCAGACTGTAAAGCAGCATAACGGCACCATATGGGTGGGTACAACACAAGGCTTGCGCAAATTCGACCCCAAAACTCAGTCGTTCGCAAAACCGAACCATCCGGCTCTCGACTTCAACTTCATATATTGCATGCTTGTCGACAACAACGACAACGTGTGGGTGGGAACCCGTAACTTCGGCCTGTTTTGCATCGACTCGAGCACCAACGAAATAATCGAATGGGGCGAAAACTCCTTTACCGACAAATATATAACCTGTCTGTTCCAATCCGACGACGGAACAATCTGGATTGGCACAAACAACAACGGCGTGCAGTTCATCGACAAGAATTCACAAACTCCGACACATCTCACCCTCGATGTGACTCTGCTTAACTGCACCGTATGCAACATCATTGCCGACAACTCCAATTGCGTGTGGTTCTCTACCAACCAAGGCCTTTACCGATATAACCGCACCAGAAACGAGATAACCCGATTCACCGCCGAGGACGGCATCCCTTCGAACCAATTCAACTTCGCCTCTGGAATACTTGCCTCGAACGGTATGCTCTATTTCGGCAGTGTGAACGGTTTGATTTCGTTCAACCCGGATATGATATCAACCCATCATCAGCAATTCGATGTGCATCTGCGACGCCTTACCATCGACGACATCCCTCAGACATCGCTCACAGACGGCTCGCCGCTCGTCCAAAACATTGACGATACCGAATCGATTACTCTATCCTACAACCAATCGCGCTCGTTCAGCATCGAATATGCAGTAGTGGCAATTGGCAGTTCCAATTCAATAAACTATCAGGTGCGACTGGTGGGTGTCGACAAGGAATGGCGCAACGTGGGCACTGAACGCAAATTTGTGGGCTCAAACCTCAGCCCCGGTAAATATACGCTCCAAATCCGTGCCAACAACACTAATATTGGCTGGGACGAAGAGCCTACCAAGCAAATCACAATCGTAATCCGTCCACCGTTCTATCAATCGGGATGGGCATACACCCTCTATCTCATTGTCATCGCATTGGCCATAATCCTGGCCATCAGAATTGCCAATGCCCGTATCAAGGACCGAAACGATGTGAAAATTGCAAACCTGCAAAAAGAGAAACTCGAGGAAATCAACCAACTGAAACTCGATTTCTTCACCTCAGTTTCACACGAACTGAAAACCCCGTTGTCGCTAATCATGGTGCCGCTCAAATATATTGCGCAGCACTACACTCTGCAGTCCGACGCGTCGGAGAAACTCGATGCCGCCATCAAGAACACCGAAAAGATGGTGGGGCTGATTGACGAACTCGTTACATTCAACAAAATGGAATCGGGCACATTCCGGTTCTACATCCAGAAAGGCAACCCGGTGCAATTCGTTGCCAACATTGTACAGCTGTTCTCCGAAATCATCTCCGAAAGCCAGCTGCAGCTTTACACTCATTTCGAGGACAACGGCGAAGAGGTGTGGTTCTCGCCCGCCTACGTTGAACGCATTGTAAACAACCTGATGTCGAACGCCATCAAGTTTACATCGCCCGGCGGAAAGATTTCGGTGAGCGCCTCGATTTTCGAAAACGGCGACTCATTCACCCATCTGCGCATCGCCGTTGCCGATACCGGCATAGGTATTGCCGCCGAAGAACAGCAGAACATATTCGCCCGATACTACCAGACCAAGCGCGGCCACAACAAGAGCAGCAAGGGATGGGGTCTCGGTTTGGCTCTGGTGCAGAAACTTGCCACCATCCACAAAGGCTCAGTGGCAGTGCAGAGCACAATCGGAGTGGGCAGCACGTTTACCGTCGACCTTAATGTGTCGGCCGAAGCCTTCGATGAAACATCGAAAATCGCGCCCGACAAGATGGTTATCCCAATCGAGCGATACGAATACACCACCCCGGCACTCGTATCGGCCAATGCATCGAAACCGGCCAAGCCCGACTCCAATCCTCTATTCTCGATTCTGCTCGTAGAGGACAACGAGGAAATGCTGCAACTGCTGGCCGACATATTCTCCCCTAACTACAACATATTCACCGCTACCAACGGCAAGGAGGCGCTCGATATAGCCCTGACAGAGCCAATCAACTTGGTTATCAGCGACGTAATGATGCCGATAATGGACGGCAACGAATTGTGCAAGCGGCTGAAAGGCAACGTAACAACCTCGCATATCCCCGTGATTCTGCTCACAGCAAAAAACGACACCAAAGATGTGATGGAAGGCTACGAAAGCGGAGCCGAGGCTTATGTGCAGAAGCCGTTCGACCCTGCAATCCTTGAGCTGCAGGTGAACAACGCCATTAAGGCCCGTCAGGAACTGCGCGAAAAAATCTTCGACCAAAAAGAACCCGATGCCGACGACCTTGAGCACCTGAGCAAATTCGACAAGGAATTCATCGACCAGATTAACGATATAATCGAGCAGAACATAGGCAACGACCATTTCTCTATTGCAGAAATAACCGAGAAACTCTGCATCAGCCGTAGTCTGCTGCACGTGAAGATGAAAACCTTGCTTGACATTTCCACCGGCGACTACATCAGAAAGAAACGCCTCGCCCATGCCTGCTCGCTGCTCGCCGAGGGTTACAATGTGTCGGAAACCGCCTATAAAACCGGATTCTCCGACCCAAACTACTTCTCGAAAACGTTCAAGAAAGAGTTTGGAGTAACCCCCACCGAATATCACAATCAACAGCAACAACTGAAAAATAATGAATCCAAATAACAATCATAAAACAGTTTTTCTTTAATTTTGCAACCATTAATCAAACCAAAATCATGAGATTAACCTTTCTAACCATCATTTCATTATTATCTCTTGCTTTATCGGCACAAAACATTCCGAATCCCATTCTCGACAATGTGGCCGACATTGGTGTGCTTCGCTACA
>JAEDFO010000090.1 GCA_016292745.1 Muribaculaceae bacterium
AACATTCCGAATCCCATTCTCGACAATGTGGCCGAC
This sequence comes from Muribaculaceae bacterium, assembly GCA_016292745.1. Classification (GTDB taxonomy): domain Bacteria; phylum Bacteroidota; class Bacteroidia; order Bacteroidales; family Muribaculaceae; genus SFRY01. The sequence goes on from JAEDFO010000090.1 coordinate 37, forward strand.
ATTGGTGTGCTTCGCTACAACGGAAAATACTATCTTGGCGGATGCCGCACCGACGGAAACATTTATGTGTCGTCCGACCTGGTGAACTGGACCAAACCTGTGCATGCCATCCACATGGACAACCTATGGAGCCGCGGCTCAGGGTGCGGCGACAACCAGATTCATTCCAACGATTTCGTTTACCTTAACGGCACCATAAACGTATACTGGTCGGTTAACTACTGGGGCCGTGACCTACACGCTGTCCACACTGTACACTCCGAGGCTCAAGACCCGATGGGACCATACAACGAACCCGACAAGACCACATGGCTCGACAACCGAATCGACCCTAAACTTTTTGTCGACGACGACGGCTCGCTTTACCTGTATATGGTACGCTTCACCGACGGAAACACCATCTGGTGCCGCAAAATGAAGAATCCTCGCGAATTCGACGGCCACCCCATATACATATTCTCTTCGCAGCCCGATTCATGGGAAACCATGGACAACAAGGTGATTGAAGGCCCTTGGGTGATGAAATACCGCGACACCTACTATATGATGTACAATGCCAACCACACCGGCGGAACTTGGGGAAACTATCAACTCGGCGTGGCTCAGGCCGACTCGCCTACAACATTCAACACCGGCAACAAATACAGCTATCCCGTACTCGGTAACAACTACACCACGCTCGAACACAACAACACCGACATTCTACGCTACTACAACGGCACTTACAACCCCGACTTCCTGTACACCTGCACCAAGCCTGCCGACAATTGGCAATCAGCTGCTTTCGACGACTCCAACTGGAAATCGGCTCCCGGTTGCTTTGCCAGCAACGAAATAAAGGGCTCTACCGTGCTCCGAAAGCTAACCGACTGGAACGAGCCCGAACTCTACATCCGCAAGCACTTCAATGCCTCAGGAAACGAAGGAAATCTGGCGCTGAGAGTAACCAACATGGGATACACCCGTATTGCTCTCAACGGCACTGTCATCTACGAAACCGACAAGCCCGACTATCGCGTGATTAACCTCGATGCTGCACAGCGTAAGGCTCTGCTGAAGGGCGAAAACCTGCTGACAGTGGAAACCCGCAGCGCACGCCGTAACAACTACTTCGATGTGGCTCTGCTCAACCTTGCCAACGAAACTGCCGACGACATTCACCTCACTCCGGGCCAGCCAAACATTCTCCGCGGCCCCAACGGATTCGAATGGTGGCTTATATATATGGCCAACAGCAACATTCATCGCCGCGACCAGTATATCGACCGCGTGCATTTCTTCGACCGCACCCTCTACGTCGACGGCATCACCGGGCCTAACACCAAAGGCTACCATCCATCGCCTTCGGCACCTACCTTCGGCGCCGTTGAAGCCACTTCAGCAGCAGGCCCATTCAACGCACAGGCCGCTAAGGCCTACATTGCCGAATCGTGGGTGACCACCAACGACAACGCCGGCATCATTGCATGGTGGGCCGACGATGCAAACAACGCTCGCGTGGGCATCGACGCCGCTTCAGCCAAATGGTATCTTGCCACAGTGGTCAACGGTGAGGCTAAATCGCAATGTTTCGACTTACCGAACGGATTCCGCTTCGGTGTGTCGCACAACATAAGAGTTGAACGCGACGGTTCAACGCTCAAGGTAATGCTCGACGAAATCCCGGCTCCTGGCCAGCACATATTCACCGACGCTATTCCAGCCACAGCCGGTGTGGCTGGTACATTTGCCAACAGCGACGCATCGAAATTCGAAGGCACAATCTACACCATCGGATTCGACGACCGCTCAATCACTCTCGCTCCCGACTCCAAAACCATCGATGGCGAACCGCTTACCGACTACGAACTCTCGTTCCAGCTCTACGGATTCGCACCTGACCGCATGGCATCGTGCTTCCCGGTTTACATCGACGATAAGAACAACATAAAGGTGACATTCAACGGTTCAACACGCATGCTCGAAGTGGAAACCACAGTGAAAGGCAAGGTAAAGGCAAGCCAACAACTGCCGCTCAGCCGCCGTCGCACCATCTATCCCGACGTGAAATACACCGACATGGTGGAGAAAGGCTACCGATTCAACACCAAGCTCTGGATTGACAACATTGTGCTCGACCGCCACGACATTTCCGACAATGGCCGGTTCACCGATAATATGTTCAACTTCTTCAACGTGGAACGCCTTGGCTCCGACGGCCGTTACAACGCCATCGATGCATCGGCGGCTGCTACCGACACCAACCCACGCTACAGCATCCTTGCCACCAACGGAATTGAGGCCGAAGGGCTACGATTCATCAACAAGGAAGGAGCCGACACCCAACGTCACATCTACACAATCGACATCGACGAGGCTCTCTGCGCCACCTACAACCTGCGCTGCGTACGCGACGGCAACTCACTGCACCTGTTTGTCGACGGCAAGCAACTGGCATCTATCGACCTGGCAAACATGCCCGCATCGCAGATTGCTTTCGGCAGCGCCAACTACCACGCTCCGCTGAAGGGCATCCTATACTATCACAAAGGAATCTCTAACAATTAAACAACCAATAAAATGAACTTAAATTCATCTATCACACTCTCTGCACTTGCAGTTGCCGGCGCACTTTCAATCGGCTCGTGCGTCAACTCGGCAAAAACCGAAACCGCCAATTCCGAGCCTCAGGAAATATTCTGCGCCGACCCAACCATCTTCGTTGAAAACGGCAAATATTACCTTACCGGCACCGACCACGGCGACACCGGCTTCCAGCTCCTGGAATCGACCGACCTCGAAAACTGGACATACGTGAAAGGCGACTCTGCACTTTTCGTGCTCCAGAAAGGCGATAACGTGTTTGGCAACAAAGGATTCTGGGCTCCGCAAATCTATAAGGAAGACGGCAAATACTACATGTTCTACACCGCAAACGAGCAAGTGGCTGTGGCAAAGAGCGACTCGCTCACCGGCCCATACGTTCAAGAGCGTGTACGTCCTATCGACGGCTCTGAAAAGAACATCGACCCGTTCCTGTTCCGCGACGACGACGGAAAATACTACCTGTATCACGTTCGCTTCGACCATGGTAACTTCCTGTGGTGCGGCGAATACGATATGGCCACCGACAGTGTTGACACCGCTACTCTCGTTCAGTGTTTCAAGAACACCGACCCATGGGAAAAAACCGATGATGGCCGTTGGGACCCTATCATGGAAGGCATGACAGTGTTTAAGCTCGACGGCGTGTACTACATGACTTACTCGGCTAATCACTTCCTCAACCCCGACTATGCAGTGGGCGTTGCCACTGCCCCATCGCCTAAAGGCCCATGGACAAAATATGCCGGCAACCCGGTTATCCACCGCAACATCGTTGGCGAAAACGGCTCGGGACACGGCGACCTCTTCACCGGCCTCGACGGACGTCCTTACTACGTTTACCATGTTCACTACAGTGACACCGTGGTTTCTCCCCGTCGCACCCGCATCGTACCGCTCAACTTCAACAAAAACGAGGAAACAGGCGTTTACGACATCTCGGTTGACGGCGATAGCGTGATTGTACCCCACATCGTAAAGTAAACCATAATCATCATTAATATCCCGAAAAAGGGCTGTCGCACCACATTTCTTGCGGCAGCCCTTTGACTATTATGCTCGAATGCATATATTTGCATA
>JAEDFO010000052.1 GCA_016292745.1 Muribaculaceae bacterium
CTATCTTTGTATAAGATAGGCTGCACTCGGCATATATCCTATTTATATCAGATTTCATATATTAACCCAAAATAATAACAATCAACCAATGAAGACAATTCTTGTTTCATTATGTGTTATCGGTGCTATGGCTTTCACCGCTAATGCTAAGAGTTTTGAACTGGCTTCGCCCGACGGCAATGTTACTGTCGTTGTCGACGATTCCAAAGGACTTGCCTATTCGGTAAGTTTCAAAGGCCAACAGATTATCAACAATTCGCCTATCTCGCTCACTATCGACAATGGCAAGACAGTGACAGTGGGACAGAAGATTACATCGGCAAAGCGCAGCAGCCATAACGGTTCGTTTGATGCTTTTGCTTACAAAAAAGCTACTGTCGATGATAACTACAATGCCATCACTCTTGGCATTAATGGCGGATTCAATCTTTTGGTCCGAGCCTACGACGAAGGTGTGGCTTATCGCTTCGTAGCCAAGCAAAAAAAGGATTTTGTTGTGATCAACGAGCAGGCTTCGTTTAACTTTGCCAAGGACTGGAACACATATTTCTCGTATGTGAATGCCTCCGGCACTATTGAGCAGCAGTATCGCAACTCATTCGAGAACCTCTACAATCATATGCCCATTTCGAAGGTCGACCCAAATACCCTCGTTTTCCTTCCGGCTCTCGTTGAAGCCGACAATGGAGTGAAGGTGGTTATTGCTGAATCGGCTCTTGAAAACTATCCCGGCCTTTTCCTCCTAAACAATGGTGGAAGTTCTCTCAAAGGTAACTCGGCTCCGTATCCCAAAGAAGAATATGTGGGTGGACATAACAAACTCCAGGTTATTGTGAAGGACCGCGAGAATTATATTGCAAAGGCTACAGCTAAGCAAGCTATGCCCTGGCGTATTATAGGCATCGGTGCTGACGAGGCTCAGCTGCTCAACAGCGATATGGTGTACCGCCTCGGAGAGCCTTCGCGTCTCGATGACACTTCGTGGATTAAGCCTGGTAAGGTGGCTTGGGACTGGTGGAACGACTGGGCTGTTTACAATGTGCCATTCAAAGCCGGCATCAACACCGAAACTTATAAATACTACATCGATTTCGCTTCGAAATACGGCATTGAATACGTTATTCTCGACGAAGGTTGGGCCGTTAACCTTCAAGCCGACCTCTTCCAGATTATCCCTGAAATTGACCTCAAGGAAATTGTTGACTATGGTAAGCAGAAGAATGTGGGCATCATCCTTTGGGCTGGCTTCTATGCTTTCGACCGCGATATGGAACATGTGTGCAAGCACTATTCTGAAATGGGCGTGAAAGGCTTTAAAGTCGACTTTATCGACCGCGACGACCAGCGTGCTGTCGACTTCCTCTATCGCTCGGCTGAAATGGCTGCAAAATATAAACTCATGCTCGACTTCCACGGAGTGTTCAAACCTGCCGGTTTGAACCGCACATATCCTAATGTGGTTAACTTTGAAGGCGTTCATGGCTTGGAACAGAACAAGTGGCGCTCGGGCGACAAATATTCGCAGGTTGACTACGATGTGCTTCTGCCGTTCATCCGTATGTATGCCGGTCAGATGGACTATACCCAAGGCGCAATGCTCAATGCTGTAAAGAAAGCATATCAGCCTAACAATTCCGAACCTATGAGCCAAGGCACCCGCACTCATCAGCTTGCCGAATATGCAGTGTTCATTTCACCGCTCAACATGCTTTGTGATTCGCCTACTCATTACCTGCAGAACGATGAATGTGCCAAGTTCATTGCTTCGTTCCCTGTTGTTTGGGACGAAACAGTGCCCTTGCAATGCAAACTTGGCGAATATGTGGCTGTGGCTCGACGCAGTGGCAACAACTGGTATGTCGGTGCTATCAACAACTGGAATCCAGTTGATTTGGTTCTCGACTTGTCGAAACTAAATATCGGCGGACGTAAGGCTGTTGTGGTAAAGGATGGCCCAAGCGCTGAAAAGGTTGCAGCCGACCACCTGCACGAAACCATCACACTACCTGCCGACGGTAAGGTTAAAGTACATCTTGCTCCTGGTGGAGGCTTTGTTCTTCACACATTCTGATTCTGACATATTATTACATTCCATAAGGCCGGGAAATGCACTCAATTTGCATTTCCCGGCCTGCTTTTTGCATTCTCACCGTTTTTGTATTAACTTTACACTTGATTATGGCCGACACATATCACACCATCATCGCCACCTCGCAAGGGCTTTATAAGGAGAAGATGAGCAAGTTCATCTCCTTCGCAGTACCTGTGCAGTCAGCTGCCGAGGCAAAAGAGGTTGTGAAGCAATACCAGAAGGAGTATTTTGATGCTCGACATGTGTGTTGGGCCTATATGATTGGTGCGGCACGGACCGAATTTCTCTCTAACGACAACGGTGAGCCATCGGGAACGGCCGGTAAGCCGATTCTTGGGCAGATTAACTCTTTTGGCCTTACCAACATCGTTATTGTGGTGGTAAGATATTTTGGTGGCATAAAACTCGGTACTTCAGGCCTTATTGTTGCATATCGCGAAGCTGCAGCCGATGCCATAAACAATGCCCAGATAATTGAATGCCACGAACAGACAGTGATAAGTTTCACTTTCGACTATCTTGCCATGAACGATGTGATGAAGGTTATTAAAGGCGTCGACCTGAAAATCCTTAACCAGGAGTTCGACAACGATTGCCGTATGACAGTGTCGATACGCAGCGACAATGCCCCGATGCTGGTATCTCGTCTTGCCGATATCGACGATGTCCGTATCGATGAATGATTAACCTTTTAATCCCTCAATAATATGAAATTGATACGTTCCATTCTCATTGCTGTTGGCACTGTCTGCGCTTTATTCTTTTTCGTGAGATTGTTTGTCAATGAGCCATCGGAGGAGTCGGATGAACCAAGCACTGAGATTGTTGAGGAGCCGGTCGACACTGTCGGCATGGCAGTGAACCCACATCTGAAATTTAAGGGCGTGCCCATTGACGGCTCTCTGAAAACATTTGTAGACCGTATGAAAAACGCCGGATTCCAACATTCTTCCACTCACGATGGCATTGCTTGCCTTGAAGGAGATTTTGCCGGATTCAAGAACTGCCAGCTCTATGTCTCGACAGTGAATGGTCTCGATGTGGTGTCGCACATCACCGTCCTGTTTCCAACCCGAGAGCAATGGCGCCTGCTTTATGACGATTATACGCAACTAAAGCAACTTCTCACCGAAAAATATGGCAAGCCAGCCAAGTGCACCGAAAGGTTTCAGCATAGCTATGTCGATGACGATTTCTCAAAGTATCATGCAGTACTATTGGATCAGGCAATTTTTGAATCGGTGTTCCGGGCCGACAATGGAAAAATTGCATTATATATCACCAGCAACACATCATCGTCTGCCTTAGTGGCTCTCGAATATCTCGATGCCGAGAACAATGAGGCGCTTCGTGAGCATGCCATCGACGACTTGTAACCCTCATTTTCACGAAATGCGTTGCTTTTCTTGATATTGCCCCATAACTTTTGTAACTTCGCACTGGAAAATTATGGGACGTATATTAGCAATTGATTTCGGACGTAAACGCACTGGTATAGCAGTTACCGATTGCCTGAAGATTGTGGCAAACGGCCTCGATACGGTGCCCACTCACAAGGTGGTGGAGTTTCTAAAGCAATACACAGCCAAGGAGCCGGTGGAGCTCATTGTGGTGGGAGAGCCAAAAAAACTCGACAACACACCCAGTGAAAGCCAGAACTATCTGCACCCGTTCCTGAAGAAATTGCGCGAGGCGTTCCCCGATATGCCCATCGAAATGTTCGATGAAAGGTTTACATCGACCATTGCCCACCAGTCGATGCTGTCGGGCGGCGCACGTAAATCGACTCGTCAAAACAAGGATATTGTCGACACAATTGCCGCAACAATTATCCTCAACGACTATTTGCAAAGCAAACAAAGATTCAATAGCATATGATACTACCAATTTATCTTTATGGCCATCCGGTGCTCAGAAAAGTGTCGGAGGATATCAACAGCGATTATCCCGAACTCAAGAAACTGCTCGACGATATGTGGGCCACCATGTATGGCAGCGACGGCATTGGCTTGGCCGCCCCGCAGATCGGCCGTAACGACCGGATTATTGTCATCGATGTCGACCCGTTAAGCGAGTCGTTCCCTGAACTCAAGGGAAAGAAACTAACTCTCATCAATCCTCATCTCGAGGTTGTTGAGGACGGTAAGAAACTCTCCCGCGAAGAGGGTTGCCTAAGCCTGCCCGGAATTCACGAGAGCGTGTCGCGTATCGAGAAAATACACCTTACCTGGCTCGACGAGAATTTTGAGGCCCATGATGAGGTAATCGAGGGTTATCTGGCTCGTGTGGTTCAGCATGAATACGACCATCTCGAAGGCCATGTGTTCATCGACCATATTTCGCCCATCCGCAAGCAACTTATCCGCAACAAGCTCAATCAGATTATCAACGGCAAGGTGCGCTGCGACTACAAGACCAAGGCTTATAGCAAAAAATAACCATAACCTAAACATATCTTATGGCTGACGATAAAAAAATCATTTTCTCGATGGTGGGAGTGAGCAAAATCTATCCACCTCAGAAACAAGTGCTTAAAAACATCTACCTTTCATTTTTCTACGGTGCTAAAATCGGTATTATCGGCTTGAACGGTGCCGGTAAGTCAACCTTGCTGAAGATTATTGCCGGTATCGATAAAAGTTATCAAGGCGAAGTAGTATTCTCCCCTGGTTATTCGGTGGGATACCTTGAGCAGGACCCGAAACTCGATCCGGAGAAAACCGTCAAGGAGGTAGTGCAGGAAGGTATGCAACATATTCTCGACCTGCTTGCTGAGTTCGACAAGGTGAACGAAAGCTTTGGCGACCCCGATGTGCTTGACGACCCCGACAAGATGGAAAAACTTATGGCACGTCAGGCCGAGTTGCAGGATAAACTCGATGCTGCCGATGCATGGAACATTGATAACAAACTCGAACGCGCAATGGATGCCCTCCGTTGTCCGCCCGACGACCAGAAGATTGCCACCCTCTCCGGTGGTGAGCGTCGACGTGTGGCTCTTTGCCGCCTTTTGCTCCAACAACCAGATGTCCTCCTGCTCGATGAACCTACCAACCACCTCGATGCCGAATCGATCGACTGGCTTGAGCAGCATCTGCAACAGTATGCCGGTACGGTTATCGCAATCACTCACGACCGTTACTTCCTCGACCATGTGGCAGGTTGGATTCTTGAACTTGACCGTGGCGAGGGTATTCCATGGAAGGGTAACTACTCTTCGTGGCTCGACCAGAAAACAAAACGCATGGCCCAGGAAGAAAAGCAGGCCAGCAAGCGCCGTAAGACTCTCGAACGAGAACTTGAATGGGTGAGAATGGCCCCAAAAGCACGTCATGCAAAGGGTAAGGCTCGTCTGTCGTCGTACGATCAGCTGCTTAACGAAGACCAGAAGGAACGTGAAGAGAAACTTGAGATATTCATCCCCAACGGCCCTCGTCTGGGCAACAAGGTTATCGAGGCCGAGCATGTGCGCAAGGCTTTCGGCGACAAACTGCTTTTTGCCGACCTCAACTTTATGTTGCCACCAAACGGCATTGTTGGCGTTATTGGTCCGAACGGTGCCGGTAAAACCACATTGTTCAAACTCATCATGGGGCTTGAAAAGGTTGATGCCGGTGTGTTTAATGTCGGTGAAACCGTTAAGATTGCCTACGTTGACCAGACCCATAAGGATCTTAACCCGGAATCGTCGGTATATCAGGTGATTTCACAAGGCTGTGAAACATTCCGAATGGGCGGGCGCGATATGAATGCCCGTGCATACCTCTCTAAGTTCAATTTCACTGGAGCCGACCAGGAAAAGAAAATCGGTGTGCTCTCCGGTGGCGAGCGCAATCGTCTGCATCTGGCAATGGCGCTGAAGGAAGAAGGTAATGTGCTCCTGCTCGACGAACCTACCAACGACATCGATGTAAATACCCTACGCGCTCTCGAGGAGGGTCTTGAAAACTTTGCCGGATGTGCTGTTGTGGTTTCGCACGACCGTTGGTTCCTCGACCGTATATGCACCCACATTCTCGCATTCGAAGGCGACAGCGAAGTGTTCTATTTCGAAGGCTCTTACTCTGAATACGAGGAAAACAAGAAGATGCGCATGGGTAATGTTGAACCCAAACGTATCCGTTACCGTAAACTCATTGAGTAAAATAAATAATTCTTTCCATTCGACAGGCTGTATCCGATGCATTTCGGTTCAGCCTGCTTTTTTGCTGTTAAAAATCGTTTAATCCGACTGGCTGTGTCCTCAATTTGTATGTTAAATCAATGCGCTGAAAGATTCTTTGCTTTTAAATGTCTAAAATTTTTGCTATAATTTCATTAGATTTTTATTTTTGTAGTGCAAAATCGATAATCAGTATATGGCTGGAAAGTACCAACAATTCTTTAGTTATCGAAGTGGATTCAATGCCTTTTTGGTACATTTTATCTTCCTTTGCATAATATTCATTTTGCCGGAGTTCCTTTTCAGCTTTACAGTGGGCGCAAAACGTGCACCGTTGATCTTTTATTATTTCCCGGTGTTGAGCATCGTGATATTCTATGTCAATTACTTTGTACTGATTGACAAGTTTTTCTTCAATAAAAAGAAGATTTGGCTGTTTATCCTGCTCAATTTGTTCCTTATCGTTATTGCGGTTTTCTTCCGTAGTCTGATGGAAACCGTTTTGCCTCCTCGACCAGAGTTCTTTGATGGTAATGAACATTTCCGTAGACCGCATCCGATGATGTTAGACGTTGTGCCTCACCTTGCCCGTGATTTCATAATGTTGTTCCTCACCATTTCGCTTGCTGTGGCTGTCAAGCTTTTGTCGAAGCTTAACAAACTGAACAATGCCCAGCTTGAACTGGTGGCCAAGCAGAGGGAATCGGAATTGAAGAACCTGAAAAGTCAGCTTAATCCGCATTTCCTTTTCAATACGCTAAACAATATTTATGCACTCATTGCAATTTCACCGGTTAAGGCTCAGGCCGCAGTTCACGAACTTGGCAATCTATTGCGATATGTGCTTTACGAGAACAAGGAACAGGAAGTGGAGCTCAGCAAGGAAATCGATTTTATTGAGAACTATATTTCGCTGATGCGGTTGCGTCTTTCTCCAGATGTCGTTCTCAATGTGAATATCGTAAGGAAGGAAACAGAAAACATCAAGATAGAACCTCTAATGTTTGTATCGCTTGTGGAGAATGCATTTAAGCATGGCATCTCTAATTCAAAGCCATCGTATATATCTATCTCCTTCCTGTCGGACAATCAGAAAGTGATGTGCTCCATTGAGAACAGTAATTTCCCGAAACCCAAAACCGATAAGTCGGGCTCGGGAATAGGACTCAAGAACTTGCAGAAGCAATTGTCGATACTTTATCCAGATTGCTCCGATTTGTCGATTCAAAGCGACGATAACAAGTTCCAGTCCGTATTAACAATTTATTATAAGAAACGACAAGATAATGAGAAAACTCAGATGTTGCGTGATTGACGACGAGCCATTGGCTTTGGGCCTTATTAAAAGCTATGTTGAGCAAACTCCATTTCTGGAGTTTGTGGATGGCTTCCAGTCGGCTTCGTTAGGTATAAAAACTATACTTGACGGAAATATCGATTTGGTGTTTCTCGATATCCAGATGGCCGAACTCAATGGAATTGAGTTTGCCCGGGTGATACCTGCGCATTGCCGTATTATCTTCATCACTGCATATCAGCAGTATGCTATCGATGGATACAAGGTCAATGCACTCGATTATCTGCTCAAGCCGGTGAGCTACAGCGAATTCCTGAATTCGGCCAACAAGGCTTTGAAATGGTTTGAAGTAAATGATCGCGCTGTTGAGGCTGTCGACAATGAGAACAAGTTTATAATAGTTAAGAGCGAATATAAACTCATACAGATTGACATCGACAAGATTCTGTACATCGAAGGCCTGAAGGATTATGTAAAGATATATATTGAGGATTCTCCTCAGCCGGTGCTATCGCTAATGTCGCTGAAGGCTCTCGAAACGAGTCTCCCTTCCTCACGATTTATAAGGGTGCATCGCTCGTTTATTGTCCACACTTCGAAAATCCGTCTCATCGAGCGTAACCGTATTGTGTTTGGTAAACAGTATATTCCTGTGTCGGAAACCTATAAGGATACCTTCATGGATTATATTAACAAGCACTCCATAAATCCGACAAAAGACGATAACAATAACATTTAGAGCATCATTATGACATATACACAGAAACATTAATAAAGTTGATTCTGAGAGGTCGCCTGTTGTGAAACATACGGCCTTTTTTTATATATCAACTTTTTTGCTCGGCAAATGCCTATGGATTAGATAATTGCTGTGCCCTGATAATAAAGCGATTGAAGAATGTATCCGAAAAACAGGTTCTGGAACAGCATGTACAGCACTATAAGATTAAAGAAAAAGCGGTGGTTGCGATGCACCTCGCGCCAGTTGCGCGTGAGGGTGTACAGACTAATTGCTATCGACACAGTGAGGATAATGTTCCAATAGGTCCATTGATGTCCGGGTATCGAAAGCCCGAATAGCGTGTGTCCCATGTTAAGCCATACAAACAGCGAGGTGGCTATGGCAAACAGTATCCAACATCCTACACCGGTTATGCGCCATGCGTCGGCATGCTTGTTGAATTGTGTTATCAGTAGATTTCCAAGCACCGGTGCGTTGAAAAACACGCATGCCAGCAACATGACATATGAATACTCCGAATAGAAGAAAAACAGAGGCAGCGAAGTGATGAACACTATTATGCCGAAGCGTTGCACCATTGTCATGTGATTGAGCGTTTCGCTTGTGCTTTTCCAGTTCATAATGGCCCACGGCAATGCAATGAGCATTGGCACCGACCACGGCAGGGCCGAAAGCAGGAAATAGTCGATAGGGGCAATGCCGGAGATTCCAACTTCGTCGAGATGCACTGTTATTGCCAATGCCTTGGTAAACGGCGCTTTTGCCAGCCCGAAATCGCCGCTTAGCACATACATAACAGCAAATGCGGCTATTGCCGACAATGCAAGTATGGGCATTAGCACAGCAATGCCACGCTTACGGTGGGGGCGAACCGTGAGAATGAACAATATACCTGTAAGTGCCATCGATGCCAGCGGAACGGTACCCGTGATGATAATGTTGGCCGATGTGGCAATACACATCAGGATGGCATTCTTGGTGGTCTGCCGACGCAACCAATGATACATACTTACAAACGACAGAATTGTAAGAGCAGCCGATATCATCACCGGATTGGCATTATACGACAGCATACTCACATATAGCGACCCAAGAAACACCAGCGATACCACGAACGAGTTGCCGATTTTCTCCGATGTGCGGTCAAATCTGAACAGGCATATTGTTAGAATGGCAGTGATGGCCGCCGACGGGAAACGTAGCCAAAATATTGCATTCGATGTCCCTTCAATGCCGAAAATCAGGTTGCACACATAGGCATACATCGTGGTTATCACATTGCCTCCGTTCCATTGATGAAGCACTGTGGCTATGTTGCTCCCTTTTAGTGTGAGCACCTGCTGCAGCAACTCCGTTTCGTAGTCGCTGATAGGCACACGTGGCAGAATGGGGAATATGTTGATTACAACGCCTATAATGAGCACAATCAGAAGTGCTATGTAGGCACTCATCCGGTTGTTGCTCATTGGGCTTCCGATGTTTTGAAGGTAACAAACCGGTTAAACACGTAGTTGCATATGGTGTAGATGGCCATGCCGATTAGGCTTATGAGTGTTTCGCCGGCCTCAAGCTGCTCAAACCATGGGATGCTAATATGGCGTATGGAGGTAAAGTTCATCAGCACCCACATTATTGCCAGCTGTATGCAGTAACATACACTGAAACCAGTGACGAACAGCAATGCTTCGCGCGACACTGCTGTGCCTCGGGTCTTGAACACCCATGTTTTGTTCCATACAAAACTGTTGACAACGCCTGCTATGTAGCCAATGATGTTCGACACGTAAAAGTTCACGCCCAGAAAACTGTTGAGCACTACAAACACAATGAACGTTATCAATGTGTTGCTCGCACCTATTAGCATATATTTTACTAATTGGATAGATGTTTTCTTTACCTGGTTATTCATGCTTAAATATCGTTTTTTGAATCGGCATAACCACGAAGAATCGGTATCGACCAATTGTATCGGGCTGCAAGGATTCTGATGACTATCACAGTTGCGCTACACACCAGCTGCTGCACTATCGAGCTACATCCGAGCTCTGATATCACCCAAAAGATGATGCCACCCATTATGCATGCAGTGGCATAAACATCTTTCCGGAATATAAGTGGCACCTCATTGATGAGAATGTCGCGGATTACACCGCCCAATGCTCCGGTGATGGTGCCCATCATTATGGCTGCCCACATAGGATAGCCGTAGGTCAGGGTTTTCTGTATGCCGATTACCACAAACAGCGCCAGGCCTATGGTATCGAATATGAAAATGGTGTTATGAAGCCGTACAAGCGATTTTTTGAACACTATAACCGCCGCAAGCGATAGCCCGGTTACTCCCAGATACCAGCCGTTGTGCATCCAGAAGATTGGTGCATTGAGCAGTATGTCGCGGAATGTGCCGCCGCCAATGGCTGTGGCAAGACCTACTGTGTAGGCGCCAAACCAGTCGAATTTCTTGGCCGCTGCCAAGCGTATGCCGCTTATCGCAAATGCTATGGTGCCTACAATTTCTACTATCAGAAGAAACAACGACTCCATCTATATCACCTTTTTGTTATTTTTGCTCTTATTCCTTGGGCAAAACGTTGATTGTCAGCTTGTCGTAGGCTCGCGATGCTTTTTCGCGTGCTGCTTCTACGCTTTCGGCTGTAGCAAGGATTACTCCCATACGTCGATGACCCACAATCTCGGGCTTGCCGAAGATTCGCATCTGAGTGCCTGGTTCCTCAAGTACTTTTTCAATGCCTTCGAACTCCACCACGTTTGTGTTACCCTCAACCACCACGGCGCGTGATGCCGATGGTCCGTAGAAACGAATCTCAGGCACTGGCAGTCCAAGCAATGCGCGGGCATGCAGTGCAAATTCACTCTGGTCCTGCGATATCATTGTCACCATACCGGTGTCGTGCGGACGTGGCGATACTTCGCTGAATATCACTTCGTCGCCTTTTACAAAGCATTCCACACCGAAAATGCCATAGCCTCCGAGTGCAGTGGTAACCTTTTCGGCAATATGTTGTGCCTGAAGCTTTGCCTTTTCGCTCATAGGCTGTGGCTGCCACGAATAGCGGTAGTCGCCATCTATTTGTATGTGGCCTATTGGCTCGCAGAATTTAGTGCCATTGACAGCTCTTACAGTGAGCAGGGTGATTTCGTAGTCGAAGTCAACAAAGCCTTCCACTATCACCCGCCCTGCGCCGGCACGTCCACCTTCCTGTGCTATTTTCCACGAGTTTTCTATATCGCTTTCGTTCTTAATCACACTTTGGCCATGACCCGATGAGCTCATGATGGGCTTTACCACACACGGAATGCCGATTTCCTTTACTGCCTTGCAGAATTCGGTGTAATCAGAGGCAAAACGGTAGCGCGAGGTGGTTATACCAAGTTCTTCGGCTGCAAGTCGGCGAATGCCTTCGCGGTTCATGGTCAGGAACGCTGCATGAGCGGTTGGGGTTACGTTGTAGCCCTCTTTTTCAAGTTCCAGAAGGGTAGGGGTGGCTATTGCCTCTACTTCCGGTATTATATGGTCGGGGCGTTCCTGTTCTATTACGCTCCTCAGCTTTTCTCCGTCAAGCATGTTGAACACATGGCTGCGGTGGGCTATCTGCATGGCCGGAGCTCCGGCATATTTGTCGCATGCAACCACTTCAACGCCATAGCGTTGCAATTCTATTGCCACTTCCTTGCCCAGTTCTCCACTGCCGAGCAGGAGGGCTTTCTTCCCTTTTGAACTTCCGATTGAACCTATCTTAGTCATATATATATTAGTTTTGGTTGTGCGAAGATACGTTAAAATAAGGGTAGTACAAAACTTTAGCCATTATTATTTCAGCAATCCGACGATGTCAATCAAACGGTCGACAGTAGCATCGGCCGCAGGAGTGGCAAAATCGGTGCTCTTGCGGTTGAAATATATGGTGCGCCATCCGGCATTATGTGCACCGCACACGTCGGCATCGTAGTTGTCGCCTATCATGAGCGTCTTTCCGGGCTCTACATTCCATGTGTTTGTAGCATATTTGAATATGCCTGGCAATGGCTTGGTTACTCCCACTTCATCCGACAGTACAAGTAGGTCGACATATTTGTCGAGTCCGCCCGATATCAGTTTTTGCTGCTGCGTTCCCTTGAAGCCGTTGCTCAGCACGCCCACCCGGCCATAACGGCTACGGATAAATTCGAGCAGTTCTATTGCTCCGTCCACTATGTTGGGTTGCAGTGCCAGGTATCGCAGATATTCGGTGTTTATGTCGGCGGCAAATCGGTCTATGTCGCCCCCATCGTATCCTATTTTCAGCAAAGGGAACCGGAACCGCTCCTCCACAAGAAATGTTTTTTCTATCTTTCCGTAGTGATAGAGGTCCCACAGTTCTTTGTTTTTGGCTTTATACAAGTCGCGGAATACATCGTATGCACCGCTCCATCGCTCGATGCAATACGTATCGTACACATGTCGCAGTGCCACTGCCGAGCTGGCTGTGAAGTCCCACAAGGTATCATCGAGGTCGATGAACACAGCCTCGATGCCGGTTAAAACTGGTCGATTCTCCACCATTTGTAGCTAATGTTATTGTCATATGTGTCGAGGTCCTCTTTCTTCTTGATGTATTTCACCACTCTGATGGTTACCGGAAGAATGATTATCTCGTAAATTGTCTTTACTATTGCCTGGGTCCATATGAGAGCCACAATGGTGCTCAGCGGTAGAATGCCCAGAAATGCCACTGGAAAGAATATTATGGAATCCACTCCTTCGCCGAACAATGTGGAAAGCACCGCCCGCAGCGAAAAGTAGTTTCCGCCGTTCATCACCTTCATCTTGCTCATCACGTAGGCATTGACCATCGACCCGCAAATAAAGGCAATGAAACTTGCACATAGTATTCGCGCTGTGTTGCCGAACACTGTTTCTACTGCATCTTGATGCGGCCACGATGGCGAGCTGGGTAGTACTATGCACAGCTGGAGGAACAGCACGAATATAAGGTTCATTATAAATCCGAGCCATATCACGAACCGCGCCTTTCGGAATCCGTATACCTCGACTATGCAATCGTTGATGATGTAAGATACAGGAAACACTAACAGCCCTGCTGTGGCTGTGAAACCTCCTATCTCTATCACCTTCACTTCCATGAGATTGGCAAGTACGAGAAACACACAGAACAGCAGCGACAGCAGCATGAACAGCATTGATATGTTACGCTTCATTTTTCGGTTTGTTGAGTTTGCTCTGCAAAATTACTCATATTTTAAAAAATTATCCTATTTGTTGTGTCCTGATTCCAAATTTTATATATTTGTAGATGGCAATTTTGCAATTAACCTGAATCATTACAATATAATGGCGTTGATAAGGAAAATATTCAATTTCTATGTCACCGGTTTCAAAGAGATGACTATTGGAAAGACATTATGGATTCTCATCCTTGTTAAACTCTTTATTATTTTCTTCATTTTGAAACTATTTTTCTTCCCCAATTTCCTTAACAATAAATTCAGCACCGACGAGGATAGGTCGTCGTATGTGCGCCATGAGTTGATTAACGAATAATAATTATAAACATTAGTGCAAATGAACGATTTATTTAGTGTTGTTGATTGGTCGCGTGCGCAATTTGCCCTTACAGCAATGTACCATTGGCTGTTTGTGCCGCTCACGCTTGGCCTCTCGGTGATTGTGTCGATAATGGAGACAATCTATTATCGTACCGGTAATGAGAAATGGCTCAAGATTACAAAGTTCTGGATGACTCTCTTCGGCATCAACTTTGCCGTTGGTGTGGCCACAGGAATTATTCTCGAGTTTGAGTTTGGCACCAACTGGTCGAACTACAGCTGGTTTGTAGGCGACATTTTCGGTGCACCGTTGGCCATCGAGGGTTTGCTGGCATTCTTTATGGAGGCCACTTTCATTGCGGTGATGTTCTTCGGATGGGGCAAGGTGAGCAAGGGCTTTCACCTGGCTTCGTGCTGGCTCACTGCTCTGGGTACCACCATTTCGGCTTTCTGGATTCTTGTGGCCAATTCGTGGATGCAGTATCCGGTGGGTATGGAATTCGATCCCGCACAGATGCGAAACGTAATGCAGAGTTTCTCGGAAGTAGCATTCAATCAGGTTGTAATCAATAAATTTCTCCACACCGTAATGAGTGGTTGGACTCTCTCAGCCCTCTTTGTGATCGGTGTCTCGGGATGGTTGCTTATGAAGAAACGCAATAATGGAATGGCAATCCTCAGCATAAAGGTGGCAGTGTGGTTTGGAATTGTCGGTATGCTTGCCACCATGGGATTCGGCGACGGATCGGCAAAGGTTGTTGCCAAGGTGCAGCCTATGAAACTTGCTGCCATGGAAGGCCTTTATGATGGCGGCAATGGCGTTGAG
Organism: Muribaculaceae bacterium; assembly: GCA_016292745.1. GTDB lineage: Bacteria > Bacteroidota > Bacteroidia > Bacteroidales > Muribaculaceae > SFRY01. The sequence goes on from JAEDFO010000052.1 coordinate 14,688, forward strand.
ATTGTTGGTTTTGGAGTCCTAAATCCGGATAAGAATGTCAACACTCCCGAAGCCGACGATTTCCTTTTCAAGATTGCGATTCCTAAGGGACTCTCGTTTCTTGCTACCGGCGACTTCGACGGTTATGTGCCGGGCATCAACGACCTTATCAATGGCACTTCTGGCTCGCAATCGTATCAGGAACGCATTATTTGCGGGAAGATGGCTCACGAGGCGTTGCGCCAGTATGATGCCGGATATGCTGCCAACGATACTGCATTGATGGCACGGGCCAAGAATGTGCTCGACGATAATTTCAGCAATTTCGGATATGGTTATTTCGATAAGCCTGAAGAGGTTGTGCCTAATGTGCCTATCACTTTCTATGCTTTCCATTTGATGGTGCTCATCGGAGGTTATCTGCTGGCTTTCCTCTTTGTGGTGGCTTTCCTGGTATATCGCACCGAAATAATGCAGAAATCGCGAATCCTGCAGTGGCTTGCCATTGCTGGCATTCCGTTGGTGTGGATTTGCAGCGAATGTGGCTGGATTACTGCCGAGGTTGGCCGTCAGCCTTGGATTATTGAGGGATTGATGCCAACCCGTGCTGCCGTATCGGCCATTTCGTCGGGTAGCGTGCAGTTCACCTTCTGGTTGTTTGCATTCATTTTCACCTCGTTGCTGATTGCCGAAATTAGCATCATGCTTCGTTACATTCACAAGAAATCATTAATAGACATTGTAAATCAATAATACGGTTTTGTTATGATAGATTACGCATTTCTTCAATCATATTGGTGGGTGCTGGTGTCGATTCTCGGCGCACTGTTGGTTTTCCTGCTTTTTGTGCAGGGTGGTCAGACAATGATATGGCATGCCCGAAACGATTCTGAACGCTCTATGATGGTGAATTCCCTTGGACGAAAATGGGAATACACGTTCACCACTCTCGTAACTTTTGGCGGAGCTTTCTTCGCTTCATTCCCTCTGTTCTATTCCACCAGTTTTGGTGGGGCCTACTGGCTGTGGATGCTGATACTTTTCAGCTTTGTTCTGCAGGCTGTTTCGTATGAGTTCCGCTCGAAGCAGGGCAATGTGTTTGGCCGACGCACTTTCGACGCTTTCCTGTTTTTCAACGGCATTTTCGGATGTGTACTGCTTGGTGTGGCAGTAGCAATGTTTTTCTTTGGTGCCGATTTCCGTGTAGAGAAGCAGAACCTCCTCGTGGCAGCTTCGCCCACAATTTCCACATGGGCTCCTACTCACGGCCTCGAGGCCATTGCAAACTGGCGCAATCTGATGCTGGGTGTTGTGGTGCTATTCCTCGCTCGCACTGCTGCTTCGCTCTATTTCATCAACAATATCAACGACGACAACATCTATGCTCATCAGCGCATGGCATTGGTGTTTAATGCCGGCATTTTTGTGGTGTTCTTCCTCGCTTTCGTGGCAGTTCTCCTCACAGCCAGCGGTTATCAGCTTGTCGATGGCACTGTGAATGAGTTTGAGGTGGTAAAATACAAATATCTGTATAACCTGATCGACATGTGGTGGGCAGCCTTGCTGCTTGTTGTCGGAGTGTTGTTGGTGCTGTTTGCTGTGGTAAAGAGCATCGTTGTCGAAGGTTACCGCCGTGGCATCTGGTATTTCGGTGTTGGCGTGGTACTTGTAGTGCTCGTGCTGTTCTTCATAGCCGGTTTTAATGGCACACCATATTATCCTTCACGCCTCGATCCTGCAAGTTCACTTACCATTTTCAATAGTTCGTCGAGCGAGTTCACTCTCCGCACCATGAGTGTGGTTTCGCTCATCATTCCTTTCGTACTTGCCTACATTTTCTATGTATGGCGTTCGATGGACAAGAAAATGATTACCAAAGAGGAAATCGATTCAACCGACCATAAGTATTGATTCCGTTCCATGTTTTTATAATTCAAAAAAATGAGGGCTTCCGAACCGGAGGCCCTCAACTGTTATTTTCCTGGCGCAATCAATGGGC